>CALIIW010000238.1 GCA_938018185.1 uncultured Saprospiraceae bacterium | reverse complement strand
TACTTTAAACATTTCTTTGAAACAACAAATGTACTAACAAGGAAGTGATTTAAGAACATGTGTTAAAATTAGTTGTATGTGTTTGGTTTTCTTGCAAGTCTATGCAAAAGATAGTCAACCGACATCTCACATCTCACATCTGACATCTCACATCTCACATCTGACGTCTCACATCTCACATCTGACATCTGACATCTGACATCTCACATCTCACAACTACTCCATCCCTTTCTGCTTGTCTAAAGCATTAACTCTAAGCTTAAATTCTTCAAAGGATTTTGTAGGTCCTGCGGTGAGAGCCAAATTTGCAAGCCAGTTTGGAATGTTCCCACAAGGGTCAGCAAAGCCATGATAGTCAATGTGAACCATGCCGTTTTCTTTTTGGCTTATCTTCCAATGAGATTCGAGTGTTTGAACCCTAACAATGCCTTTAGCTTCAGGAATGTAATTGGGTGCCGCTTTAGAACTAAAAGAAACCATCTTGTTTTCAGCATCTTCATGAATGCTTGTTAAGATGACATTGTCCCTATCCCATACAGGAAATGGCATATCAAAATTTATATAATAGTAATATTCATTACTACTTACAGTGTCGATTAAATTGGCTTTTTTTGCTTTGTAGATCCATTCAGTATAACTGTCAATATCTGATAAAATTTCAACTGCAGATTCTAAGCTCGCCTTAAATTCAAAAATTACTCGTATTGATTTTATCGCCGTCGTATCAGATTGCTTAGAAAGTACTAGAAAACCATTTTTTTCTTTCACTTTTTCCCAGCCTACGTACGATTCATCCAGCACCTTGAATTCTTGTGAGAATAGATTTAAAGAGGGATTTAAGCCAAATAAGACAAGGAAAATACTTATTCTAAACATTGAGTTTATTGAAATCATGATTATGTACAAGAGGGAAACATAAATATTGAAAATTTAGTGCCGAACTTAGCGGAAAACTCACATGGTAAAAAATAAAATACTAAGCTTTATAGACCTCAAGCTACATATAACAACTTACAAGTCAAACCCAATATCCTTTCTATAGTTCATTTTCTCAAATTTTATTTTTTCAATATTCTGATAGGACGTTTGCAGAGCTTCTTTCATACTACTTCCTAAAGTAGTAACTGCCAAGACTCTACCACCTGAGGTTACAAGCTTTGAACTTGCATCTTTTTTCGCACCAGCATAAAAGACCATACTTGTTTCTACGCGATCTATCCCAGTAATTTCTTTCCCTTTTTCATAGGCTTCTGGATAGCCACCTGATACCAACATAACTGTAGTAGCAAACGAACTTTTAGTATAAATTTCTTTTTCGGATAAGCTGCCATCGAATAAAGATTCAAAAAGATCTAGCAAGTCGTTTTGCATACGAGGAATAACTACTTCAGTTTCTGGATCGCCCATGCGACAATTGTATTCAATAACTAAGGGCTCCCCGCCAACATTAATCAGGCCGATAAATACAAAACCCTTGTAGTTTAGTTTGTCAGTATTGATACCTGCAATGGTTGGTTTAATAATTCTTTCTTCTACTTTTTTCCAAAGCGCTTCATCTACAAAAGGAACTGGAGAGATAGCTCCCATGCCGCCGGTGTTTAGTCCTTTGTCGCCTTCTCCAATTTTTTTATAATCTTTAGCCTCAGGCAAAATCTTATAAGAAACACCATCAGTTAAAACAAAAACTGAAAATTCTATACCGTCTAAAAAGTCCTCGACAACCACCTTCTCGGAAGCAGCTCCAAATTGCCCATTCAGCATCTTTTCTAAGGCTACTTTTGCTTCTTCCTTTTCTTGCAAAATGATTACACCTTTTCCGGCAGCAAGTCCGTCTGCTTTTAAAACATAAGGGCCATCTTTTTGGTCTAAATATTTTAGTCCTTCGGCTAATGTTTCCGAAGTAAATTCTTTGTATACAGCCGTTGGAATATTGTGCCGTGCCATAAAGTCTTTGGCGAATGCCTTACTGCCTTCTAGCTGAGCGGCTAACTTAGCAGGTCCAACTACTTTTATGTCTTTATTTTCGAAAAAGTCAACAATACCATTTACCAGAGGGTCTTCTGGGCCTACTACGATCATATCTATTTTTTGCGCTGTGCAAAATTGATCTATCGCTTCAAAATCATTGATGGCTAGATTGACATTGCTGCCTAATTTTTCGGTTCCCGCATTTCCAGGAGCAATAAACAATTGATCGCATTTTTCACTCTTTGAAATATTCCATGACAAAGCATGTTCACGTCCCCCAGATCCCAATAAGAGTATATTCATTTCTTTTTTTTTCCAAAAGTAGAACCTTTCTTTGTTTTCTTGGTGTTCCAGACACGATTTCTCTCATATGATTTTGTATTTTCGCACTCTATTTTGAAAAAGTAAAACAATGATTAGTTATTTAAAAGGTTTGATCACATTTAAAAATCCCGCTTACATCGTAGTAGAAACTGCAGGTGTTGGTTATCATGTGAATATCAGCCTAAATACTTTTTCTAAAATAGAACATGAAGAAAAGGTCAAGGTTTACACCTATTTGCATGTTAAGGAAGACAGTCAGACGCTTTATGGCTTTGCGGAGCCTGGCGAAAGGACTGTTTTTACTCATTTAATTTCAGTCAGCGGCATAGGTCCGAATACGGCAAGGGTTATTCTTTCTTATATGGATGCTGAGACGGTAAGAATGTCGATTATATCTGAAAATGTGGCTGCTTTTAAATCAGTGAAAGGAGTAGGCCCCAAAACTGCCAAGCGCCTCATTTTGGACTTAAAAGACAAATTCATGAAAGAAGGAGGACAGAGCCCTTCAACGACCATAATCGTAGACAATACTTTGCACAACGAGGCGTTATCTGCTCTGTTGGCTTTGGGATTTAATAAAAACCAAATACAGAAAACTTTAACAAAGCTTAAAAATGAAATGCCTGAGGAAGCTTCCATAGAGCATGTGATAAAAGGAGCTTTGAAAGAGTTGACCTAAGGAAATTAAGACCCATTCCGAATAAGCCAAATTAAACAACATATTCTGAAAAAATTCGTAATAGATAAGATTGAATTATTACAATTCAATGAAAACATAAGTCTCTGATAATCAACAACTCTTATTAAGGCTTTTTGATAGAAAATAAAATTATCGATTAATTATTGGGTTTACCCGTATTTCAATATGAAAAAACAACAGCTGTATATACTTCTTTTTTCCGCCTTTGGTGCAATGTGGACGACGCTTTTAGCCAATGATAATGGAGGAAAAAACCTTGCAGATCCTTACAAACTAGAATTAGTTTCAGCCATTCAAGATACTATGCCACTGCAAGAAAGGTTTGGCAACTCCGTATTTGACGAAAATAATAATCCATTTGACCTTAATGATCCTTCAGAGATCACAAAGGAGGTAGAATATGACGTTGAAACTGGCCAATACATAGTAACTGAAAAGATAGGAGAGGAATATTATAGAATGCCGACTTACATGACATTCGATGAATACATGGATTATAAGGCTAAAGAACAAGAGAAGGATTATTTTAACCAGCTATCTGGCTTGTCAAATGGAGGTTTGTCAGGCGATGATCTTTTAGATCCGATTAATAAGTTGGATATAGAAGAGAATATGTTGGATAGGCTTTTTGGAGGAACAGGTGTTTCTATAGACCCACAAGGAAATATCGATCTTACTTTTGGATTTGATAGACAAAATATTCAAAATCCAATCTTAACTGAAAGACAAAGAAGAACAGGTGGATTTGATTTTGATATGGCCATCCAAATGTCAGTAGATGGAAAAATTGGTGAAAAATTAAGACTAGGAACAAATTATAATACCCAGGCAACTTTTGATTTTGAAAATCAAATGAAATTGGCCTATGATAGTCATGAGTTTAGTGAAGATGAAATTATTAAAACAATAGAAGCTGGTAACGTTAGTCTTCCTTTAAGGACAAACTTAATTCAAGGTTCTACTTCCTTGTTTGGTATTAAAGTAGGAACACAGTTTGGTAGGCTTTGGCTTACAGCAATTGCTTCACAGCAAAAATCAAGAAGAGAGCAATTACAAATTCAAGGTGGATCACAAATTCAGGAGTTTGAAGCCTTTGCAGATCAATACGATGAAAACAGACACTTCTTCCTTTCTTTCTTTAATAGAAACAATTACGAACCTGCTTTAGCAAATTTGCCGCAGATAAATAGTCAAATGCAGATCACCAGAATGGAAGTCTGGATAACCAATGATAGAAATGTAACAGAAGGTGTGAGAGAAATTGTTGCCTTTGCAGATATTGGAGAAGGAGATGAAAATAGGTTGACAAATTCAAATATACAAGTTAATGCTGGAGCAAGAAAAGATCTTTGTCAACAGAATGTGTTGCCAGATAATGCGGCCAATGAATTGTATGCTAAACTTCAAAATTCTAATTCAACGAGGTTTCTAGATAAGGCAGTAAGTACTTTACAAGGACCTACCTTTCAAATGCAACAGTCAAGAGATTTTGAAAAAGTAAGAGCAAGGTTGTTGACTGGTTCTGAATATTCTTATCATCCAACCTTAGGTTTTGTAAGTGTGAATGTAAATCTTAGACCTGATCAAGTTTTAGGTGTTTCTTATGAATACACTTACAATGGAGAAGTATTCAGTGTTGGAGAATTTACAAATGATAATCCAAATAATCCGGATACCTTATCTGTACTTTATACAAAAATGTTAAAGAGTACAACTCAACGTGTTGATTTACCTGCATGGGATTTGATGATGAAAAACATTTATGGAATTGGTGCTTTCCAAGTAAATAAAGAGGATTTTAAATTAGATGTTTTTTATGAAGATCCGGGACAAGGAGAAAAACGGTTTTTGCCAGAGTCAAATCTTCAAGGAACACCATTGATTAGAATATTTAATTTGGATAACTTAAATTCTCAAGGAGATCCATTGCCCGATGGGGTCTTTGATTTTGTCGAAGGGGTAAGTATTGATACCAGGGGAGGAAGAATAATATTCCCTGTCTTAGAACCCTTTGGTTCTTCATTGGCTAATCAGATAGATGATCCCGACTTAGCAGAAAAATATACTTATCAAATGCTCTATGATTCTACAGTTACAAGAGCAAGAGAATTTCCAGAATTTAATAGATTTAAAATAAAAGGTACTTATAAGTCATCTGTATCTTCTGAAATTCAACTGGGTGCATTCAACCTGCCACAAGGTTCTGTGAAGGTGACTGCTGGAGCCCAAGAATTGCAGGAAGGGATTGATTATGAGGTTGATTATAATATTGGAAGACTGAAGATATTGAATGATGCCATACTTAATTCAGGAGTTCCAGTAAACGTAAGTTTTGAAGATAATACCTTGTTTGGTTTTCAGACTAAAACGATGCTTGGCTTGAGAGCTGATTATAGATTTAGTGAAGACGTAGCTATAGGTGGTACTTATATGCATCTTTTTGAAAGACCATTTACACAAAAAGTTAACATCGGTGATGATCCTATTAATAATAAAATAATAGGTCTAGATGTCAGTATAAATAAAAATGCACCTTGGTTGACTAAGGCTGTAGATAGACTTCCATTGATTGAAACTAAAGCGGAATCTAGTGTTAGTTTTGTTGCAGAAGGTGCCATACTCAAACCTGGTCACTCTAAGGCGATTAATCAAGGAGACGAGAAAACAGGATCTGTATATTTGGATGACTTTGAAGGATCAGCAAGTTCATTTGATTTAAGAACGCCATCAAATGCATGGTTCCTAGCATCAGTTCCTCAAAATGATGAGGCTAACAACAATCCGATGTTTCCAGAGTCTGAATTTATAGATACAACATTGACCGGTGTGAATAGAGCTTTGTTGAATTGGTATAGAATCGATCCTACCGTTTATCAAGGTCTTGAAGATAATTTGGCTAATTCATATTCTGCAAGAATATTACAAGAAGAAGTATTTCCAAATCTTCAAATTACGCCAGGTCAAACAAATAATATTCAATCTTTGGATTTAACTTATTATCCAGATAGAAGAGGACCTTATAACTTTGATATGCCGAATGGGGGAACATCTGTTTCTAAAGGTTTGACCCCAAGTGGAAACTTAGATGAGCCAGGAACTAGATGGGGTGGTATCATGCGAGCTTTAAATTCAAATAACTTTGAAGCAGCCAATATAGAGTATTTAGAATTTTGGGTTTTAAGCCCATTTATTGCTGAAGCAAAACAAGGTCAAAGACCGGATAACGGTAAATTGTATATTGAATTAGGAAATATATCAGAGGACATCCTTAGGGATTCAAGAAAGTCTTTTGAGAATGGACTGCCAACTAATTCTGATTCTGATGATAGGCCTTTTGATAATACTAGCTGGGGAAGAATTCCTAGAGTACCACCTATTACAAATGCCTTCGACAATGATCCAGAAAAGAGAAGAGCTCAAGATGTTGGTTTAGATGGTATTAATGATGCACAAGAGCAACAGCAATTTAAGGAAATACTTGATGTTTACCAATCAAGCATTACCAATCCAACTGCGCTTCAGGAGATCATGGCTGATCCGTCTAATGACAACTTTCTATATTTTAATTCAGACGAAGCTGTTAATGCAGCTGGATCCGATAGACTAGCTAGGTATTCAAAATTTAATAATTCTGAAGGTAACTCAAGGCCAAATGATTCTAATACTCCTTTGAGTTCTGGAACAAATATTCCGGATTCGGAAGATTTGAATAGAGACAACACTTTGAGTGAAACGGAAAGTTATTTCCAATATGAAATCGACCTTACATCTGCCGGAGACAACATCGCTGAGACAAATTTTTTAACAGAGAGTAGAACAACTCCTGTTGGTCGTACCTGGCATAGATTTAAAATTCCATTGGATCAATTTACTGCTAAGGTTGGAGGGATACAAGATTTTAGATCCATTCGATTCATCAGAATGTATTTGAAAGATTTTGATCAAGAGGTGACACTAAGATTTGCAAGATTTGAATTGGTAAGAAATCAATGGAGAAGATATAGAAGAAATTTGAGAGGTTTATCCGTTGGCCCGACACCACCAGATGGGAGTACAGGGACATTGTTTGATGTCAATGCTGTGAACATTGAACAGAATAGTTCAAAGGCACCTTTTAACTATGTACTACCTCCAAATATCAGAAGAGAACAATCTTTGGGTGCTTTCCCAAATGTATTGCAAAATGAACAGTCCTTATCTTTAGAGGTATGCGGACTGCAAGACGGGGATGCTCGCGCCATTTTCAAAAATATTAATTTGGATATGAGGGTCTTTGATGAGCTGCGGATGTTTGTACACGCGGAATCAGAAGATATCTTGAATGAAGGGGACATGAACATGTTTATAAGAATTGGCTCCGATTATGAAGAAAACTATTACGAGTACGAAATACCTTTGACCATGTCAGATGAATCTGCCCTGCCAGATACAAATGCCGATGAAGATTATAGAGAAGAAGTCTGGAGACAGGAAAATGAGCTTTCATTCAAAATGAGTTTGTTTAAAGATTTAAAAGTAGAAAGAAATAATGCCGGAGCAGTAGCTACACAGGCTTATGAATCATTTGATCCGACAAAACCCGAAAATAAAATTAGAGTGAAAGGAAATCCAAATCTTGGTTTGGTTAAAGGCGTAATGATTGGTGTAAGAAATAGAGAAGATGATGGTGCCCCTCACTGTGCAGAAGTTTGGGTGAATGAATTGAGAGTTAATGGCTTTGATGAAAGAGGTGGAGGTGCAGCACTTGCTAGATTGGATATGCAATTCGCAGATTTTGGTAGTGGTTCTGTATCTGCCAACTACAGTTCTATCGGTTGGGGTTCTTTGGAGCAGAAAGTAGCTCAAAGACAAAGAGAACAAATAACTCAATTTGATGCCGCAACAAATCTAGAGTTGGGCAAATTATTGCCAGAAGAGTCAGGAATTAAAATTCCTTTTTATGCTTCTTATTCAACAACCATCAAGACTCCTGAATATGATCCTTATGACCTAGATATAAAACTAAAGGATAATTTGGATGCCGCTTCCACTGTACAGGAAAGAGATTCTTTGCGAAAACAGGCTGAAGATTTTACTTCTATTAAAAGTATAAACTTTACTAATGTTAGAAAAGAAAGAACTTCGGATGGCAAACCTTTCCCTTGGGATATTTCCAACTTTAGTGCAACCTACGCCCACACAGAAACAGAAAAGCGAGACCCGATTATTGAACGAAATAAAATTGATCAATACAGAGGTGCCTTAAACTATACATATAGTATGAAGCCGCTCTACATCACACCATTCAAGAAAATAATAAAAGGAGAGAAATTGGGTAAACAGTTAGGTTTGATCAAGGAGGCTAACTTTAATATTGTGCCTAATACGTTTTCATTTAATACAGCTTTAGATCGGACTCATGCTGAAACTAAATACAGATTCGCAGATGATGACGAATTCTATAACACGTTTTATGATAAGCGTTTTACTTGGGATCGAAACTATACTTTGAGTTGGGATTTGACAAAGGCTTTGAAGTTGAACTTCAATGCTGCGAATCTTGCCGTAATAGATGAGCTTAGTACTTTTGTGATAGATGAAAATAATCCTGCATTTGGAACTAGAAGGTCACAATCGGAGTTAGACGAAGAACTTAAAACCAATTTGAGAGACTTTGGTAGAACTAAGTCTTATAATCATAATGTGAGTGTAAGTTATACAGTGCCAACTAAAAATATCCCAATAATTGATTGGGTTGGTTTAAGAGCACAATATGGTACAGATTATAGCTGGAACGCAGCGGCCATAAATGTAGATTCCCTTGGGAATGTAATCGCAAATAGTCAAAATAGACAAGCTTCTGCTGATCTGAATTTTGAAAAACTATACAATAAGTCTAAGTACTTAAAAGCGATCAATAGCAAAAAGAAAAAAGGAAAAGGAAAGAAATCTGGTCGTTTGCAAGATGTGTCCAAGGCTGACAAAAAACAGCCAAGTAAGGAGGACGAAGATGGAAAGAAAAAGAAGAAGAAAAAGACAAAAAAGGCACGACAACCTACTGCAGCAGAGCGTGCACTTATACGGCCATTGATGATGATTCGTAAAGGTAAACTGTCATATGCAGAAAGCTACCAAACTGTGATACCTGGTTACATGCCAGAATCCAAATTTTTTGGATCCAACACTGGATTTTCAGCACCCGGTTGGCAGTTCATTTCTGGCTGGCAGCCAGATAGACAATATTTGGATGATGCTGCCGATGCAGGATGGATTACGGATAATATATTTTTGAATCAGCAAGTTGTTCAAAATTATACACAGAATCTAAATGGTACTTTGAGTATAGAACCATTTAATTCATTCAAAATTGATTTGGAAGCGTCAAAGTCTTACTCAAAAAATTCAACAGAATTCTTTAAAGTTACCGAAAAGGTAGGAGGAGACTTTGAGCATCTTACTCCAAGAGATGTAGGCTCCATGACTACAAGTTTTTATGCTTTGAATACATTGTTTGATAATGATATAATTGGATTATTTGAGACATTCGAAGACAATAGAATTGTGATTTCAGATAGATTGGGTTCAGGGACACATGCTTTGCCTGAAGAAAGTCAATATTCAGATGGGTATGGTAGATATCAAAATGAAGTTCTGATACCTGCATTTCTTTCTGCTTATACAAAGTCAGATCCGGAGACTTACCCAATTGGTTTTAATAGTTTGTTTGATTATATACCAAAGCCAAACTGGAGATTGTCTTATAATGGATTGGATAAATTGCCTGGGCTTGAAGATGTGTTTTCTTCTGTCCGTCTAAATCATGCCTATCGATCTTCAATGACTGTTAACTCTTTCAATACAGATTTGGACTTTGATGAATCGACACCTTTTAGAAAAAATGAAAATACGTACAATTTTTATTCAAAGTATGAAATACCCGGACTAGTTATAACAGAAGGTTTTACACCGCTGATTGGTTTGGATATGACTTTCGAAAATTCTATGAATATTAGATTGGACTGGTCAAAATCTAGAGACTTGCAAATGAGTTTTACAGATTTTCAATTGAGTGAAACTAAGACTGAAGAATATACTATCAGTCTTGGGTATACAAAAGAAGATGTTTTTATTTCCTTCTTGAAACCAAAGACCGGACCGAAAAAACAAAATACAAAAAGATCAAAAAATAGTCTTTTGAAAAAGAATCAAGATGCAGCAAATGACCCAGATGGGAAAGGTAAAAAAGAGGAGTCTAGAGGCTCTGATTTAAACTTCAAGTTTGATTTCTCTTATAGAGATGATATTACAATTAATCACCTACTGGATCAGAATATTTCTGAACCAACTAGAGGGTTGAGAACAATCAGAATTTCTCCATCCATCGATTATGACGTAAATGAAAACTTGAATGTAAGATTGTACTTTGATTATTCCAAGACTAATCCAAAGACCTCTGCTTCATTTCCGATCACGAGTACACAAGGCGGATTGAGGGTGCGGTTTACGCTTAATTAAACCGAAATGGCATCCAAAGAGATGCGTTTGGCATAAAATGTAAAACTACAAAATATAAAAGTAGTAATTTAGAAAAGGCTGTTCCGGAATGGGACGGCCTTTTTTAATCTGATAAACAGATAATCTGATAAATTAGAATTTTAGTACTTATCGAATTAAAAGAGATCTATGACCTGTTGTTTTTGATTTTAATTAAATTCTGTATACATTTAAGTTATATCCAATAAAGTAATTATGAAAAACAAAACAATCCTTTCAGTAAGCTTTTCTATCCTTATTCTTTTTTTATTTATGAATTGCAGGAATGATGATGAAATGGGTGGGGAACACCCAAATAACAACATTTCTGTGAAAGTAGGCCAAAATTGTTATGATACTGCCCTTAATAATTTATCTATAAGTAGAGCTTTGATAATTTCTGATCAAGAAGGTAACATACTAGGAGAAGGAGAAATTGTCAACGATTCAATTTCGAATATTGAAATAAATGGGGGAGAAGATAACATGGAATTAAATCTCTCCATGGTTGAAATCTTTGTAGACTCAATGAACGATTTGAATATTTACAATATAACGAGTGTAATAAATGCCTCATTGAGTGATATTGAATGTAATAAAATTTCAGGCGATTTTGGATTTGCAAATATTGTGATTGAAGGTTCAGGATTAAGACTAGAAGATTTTACAAACCCTAATATCAGCTCTAGTTTTAGTTCTAAAAATATTGGAACAACAACAATTGCAGTGGAGTTGCAAAGTCCTCAAGAAGAGTTTTTTACAGCATTTAATAAGGATGGCAGTACTCAACCAAAATGGATTTGGATTGAAAACCTCGATTCGACATTTGTTGACACGTTGCAATTTAATGAATTGGATTGGGCAATCACTCCGGAAACAATTGCTTATTCCGGAGTTGATGATATTTCATATATCTCCATTCAAGCAAAGAAAGCAATGAATAGCAATCAGTGGCATAGAATCTATCAAGGGAGTAGTAACTGGGGAGGAATACCTGAAGACCTTTATTTTCCAAAGGATGATTTTGATTGGTTTAAAGTTGAGTCAAGAGTTAAAATTAATGATGCAACCATTCGTTCTTTTTATACAGATTCTTACGTTCATGAAAATGAATTAGTTGAAGCTATTGATTATTCTATCTCGAATACGGACCCGGATGGAATTGATTTAGGATCGGCAGAGGCCTTTGATTATTTTCATATATTTATGGAACGTGAAGATCTGGTTGTACCAAGAACTACATTGAGATGGAATATTTATGGCAGTACCGATCAAAAAATTCCTATCGTTTTACCTAAATTAAGTCAATCGAATATCATAAATTCTACGCAGGAACAAAGAGATGAGTTAGAATATAAATTTTCAAAAATGATGCAAATTGAAGGATTGAATGGAATGGAAGATTTTACAAAATGGATCCTTGAGGATTCAGAAGAGATTGATAATAAAATCACTAAGTACTACGAAGGACGTTTTGATTAAAACGAGAAATTAGATGAGTGCTAGATCTCAAATCGAAAAATTACTTTAAACTTTTTTGATTTAATTAGTATTTTTTGGATGATCAGATTACATCTCTTACGCATTGTTCCACGACAGTTGCATTGCCTGAGGTAAAAGACCTGGGTAGCCTCTGGCTGTCGTCATGAGTCATCTTATCTTCCTTTTTTAATCTGATAAATAATAATTTAAAAATTTTAGTTTTTATCAGATTCCCTTTCCAAGGTGCCAATCTTACTTGCACATATACAAATACAAAACCTCTTCCTCTTTCTCCTTATTACTCAACATCAACTTCGTTCCAGCCTTCTGATAAGACCAAAGGGGCAGTTTGTTATGCTGGTCTTCCTTAAAAGACAAAACCTCTTTTTGAGCAGGACTAATGAGTACTCCAGGATACGGCACCTCCTTAGAAATTGAGGCAAGTGGCTTCATCTTAATTTTCACCACTAAAAATAATTCATTATCAATCACAATATCATCCGGCTGAAAATTCATCCTTAGGTCTTTAGTAGGCTTGTAAGTGGCTTTATGCTCTACGGCGAGAAAATGGATGTCATCATTTCCTAAGTTGGTAAATCTATGTGTGAAAGGCTCGATATGATTTTCGAATTTT
>CALIIW010000237.1 GCA_938018185.1 uncultured Saprospiraceae bacterium | reverse complement strand
GCAGAAGAAATAAAAACTTGATGCCAGATATTTAAGAGCACTTTTCTTTCATTTTTTAATAACTACTTTGGTAATACCCTATCTGTATGTCACATTTACTCTTCTAAAAAAATCCCTCTTATGCAAGTCTAGAAATTGCTCCACAAACTGCTTTTAGAGAAAGAGAACTTTTGAACTTGTCTGCTGCAATTAAAATCTTAATACAACCATATTAATTTTGTCTTACTCTTTTAATCATTCTTACAAGATAAACTTAGTACATATAAATGGAAAAATCTATACTTTACCTACTTATAACATTTTTATTGAATTGTCATTTTGTAAATGCTCAAGATACCCTCCAAATAGAATCCCAACTCTCTCTCAATATAAAAGGTCAACACAACATAGCAGCTTTTGTAAATGATAACAGTTGTTTAAATTGTTTTTTTGGAGAAATTTTAGACAACCCAATTCATCACTTTGCCATCTATTCAGGCTTAATCCATGATCTAAAGATTAATAACAAATACAGCATTCAGACTGGAATATTTGCGGAAGAAAGGTCTCATTCCGGAGGAAATAACACCTTAAGTAATTTAGTGTTCTTTCCTAAAATAAAAATTGAAGCTTTAGATACACTTCAGATAAACCAAACTAAGATATGTAGTAAAATAATGGGTGGTGATTTTTGGGATGAAGATCTTGATGACATACTACGCCTATACAACATAGATTATCAGGCACTACTTGCTAGTTTTACAGTAAATAAATGGACCTTGAGCTTTTTTACAATTGGAGATCTTTCTAAAAACATTGGCCTTGACTTGCACCAATTATGGAGGACCTCTGTTTCATATCAAGAAAGTAATTTCAAAAATGTATTACATTTTAGTTACAATGAACTCTCAACGGGACGGTTTAAATATCATCTAGTAGAATCAGATTTTAATCTCTCAAATTATACAAATTATGAAGTAAATGAAAAATTAGAAATTCAAACACAAATTAGTCTTAGACTAAATCCTGAATTATCAAATGCTGTAGCTTTGGTTCTGAAGGGAGTGTATGAAGATACAAATTTAAGTTTGACCGGTTCGATTAAATTCTTTCAGGCCAATTTTAATCAAGGCTATTATGGTAGGCAACCAAGTTTTACAAACGGACGAGAATATATAGGAGAACAATTATACCCTTTAAAGAACTTCTATAGACCATATTCCCAATGGGCTGTTTATACGCATTATTCAAACAAAGATCTTCTTGCATTCGAATTTACAATGGATTGGAGAAAAAAACTTAGCACTAAATTTTATTATTTCAATGACTTAGATATTAATGTCATCAGTGACTTAGGGAATAATGAAACTCAGATTTTTCCTTTCTATAATATAGGTCTAGAATGTGAGTTCACAAAACCTCTTATTGGTAGAATATCAATGACAAACAAACATATGTATTTAAGAGATTCTTATCAAACTTTTACTGTGAGTCGAAAGCCCTATTTGTCATTTGGGGTGCAGTTAGATTTGAATAATTTGAGATTATTTAAAGGGGATCTTTTTGTTTAGAAATTTTTGGCAATAAAATAATAAAAATGAAAAATTACGTATTAACCATCTTCGCGCTCTTACTAGCCATTCAACTCATTGCTCAAACAGATACTTCAATTTCAGAAATCAGGAAAAATGAATATCAAGTTGAATTGGGTTTTAGGAGCATTAATTCTATAGTTAATAATACTACATCTGCTACTATACTATTTAAGAAGAAATATCAAACTGGCAACCTAGTAGAAGTTAATTCAGTTAAATATTTGAGAGCATATTTTTCTTTTAATACTCAAATCAATTTCACGGAAGACCCAACTCGCCTGAAAGAAGACTCAACCTATATTGCTTTTCATCCTGCGGATATTATTGACTTAACTTTTGGACTTGGAATAGAAAAACAATTTCAAAACAAAAATTTTGTACATTATCTTGGTTCAGATATTTTTGGACAATTTTTTAAAAGTGATGATGACTTCCCTGGCAATATAAGTATAGGTGGAATAATTTCAAATAGTACAATTACAACTGATAGAACAGTCAGATCCACGAACGTTGGATTAAATCCATTTTTCGGAATTAAATATTACATCAGCAAACAATTTTGTGTTGGAATCGAGTCAGGTTTTCGTTTAACTTATTTCAATACAAAATTTCAAGAAATACGAATTATTACTGAATATGATCAAAATCTTGGCATTAACATAACTGTATTGGAAGAACTCGAACCTGTTACTTCAAATGGGATTAAATTTAATTTTTTAGGAGTAAGGTTTATTACCATTGGCTATAGCTTTTAAGCAAATGATACTGTCTGCAGTAATTGATATGAATAAGAGATCAGATTGGCTAGCTCCATATCAACTCCATGTTAACCATGTCTTAGTATCAATTGTAAAACCTTAACTATACTCACTTAAAGTTTGTATCTTTTACTTCTTTTACTATTATGGCTTTATTATATTAGCACACATAAGTAAGTCTAAAAGTACTATATGAGGTTAACTTTATTTCTATTCATCCTACTCCCAAGCTATTTAGTAGGACAAACCTTAAGCATACACATTAGCGATTCAAAAACAAACGAAGCCCTACCCTTTGCAAATTTATATTTGATAAAATCTGGTATCGGTGCTTCTACCAACATGGAAGGCTTTGCAACATTGGAGACTTCCAAAATATTGGATAAGGACTCCATGATTGTATCTTATATAGGGTATGAGTCTCAGACAGTATTTTTAGCAAAAACTCGCTCTTTAAGTACCTTGGAGATAAAGCTTGTCGCCATAAGCAATACCCTCTCAGAAGTGGTTGTCACTTATAAAGTTCCACCAAAACCGAAAAAGATATTAAAGCAAGCATTAAAAAATACAGCTCAAAACTATTCGAACAAGGATATTATTTATAATTCACTTTACAGAGAAACCATACAAGAAAATGGAGAATACATCCAATTGAATGAAGCCTTTTTAAAAACATATTATACCAGCTATCCTCAAAAAAAATTGGATAGAAAAATATGGGAATCTTATAGTTATGATCAATCCTATGCCTTTGAATTGGATGGAGAATTTCACTTTAGGCCACTTCTAAAAGATTTTAATACGCCAAATGATCATCAAACGGTCATTGCTTCAAGACATTCAGACAAATTAAGCAAATACGGGATAGAGACAACTTTGAATGGAGACCCACTTCTTTTGTTTGCATTCGACAAAATCAAGTACCAATACGATTTCTTAAATCCTGCTATTTGGAATAAGTATACTTACAAACTAGAAGGCACTGAATTTATCCATGAAGAAGAATGCTACATTATTTCTTTTCGCCCAAAGTCATCAAAGGGAAAATTTAGAATTGATCAAAGTAAGAAGAATAAATCGGCTATCTACATAGGTAGAATGTATATTGGTAAAAAAACCAATGCATTATTAAGGTTCAAATACAAACTTGCAGTTGATAGAAATTTTGGCTTTTTCGCTGGAAGAGTACCTATGGATTACCAGGTAGAAATGAATTACAAAAAAGGTAAGAATTTTTATTCTATTAACAATATTAAATTTACACAAACTAAAATAGTTGGTCGGAAAGCAAATAAAGAGGCCAT
>CALIIW010000236.1 GCA_938018185.1 uncultured Saprospiraceae bacterium | reverse complement strand
TAAAAACATTCAAAAGCTAAAATAAATATCATGAGTATAGTAGAAATGAAAGTTCCTACAATTGGAGAATCAATAACAGAAGTAACGTTATCGCAATGGCTGATAGAAAATGGAGCCATGGTAAAGCTTGATGAACCTATTTGTGAATTTGAATCGGACAAAGCTACCTTAGAGTTTCCAGCGGAAGCTACGGGAAAATTGGTATGGGTTGCTGCTGAAGGAGACGATTTAGAAATCGGAGCCTTAGTGGCCAAGATTGATACTTCGGTTTCTGTACCTGACGCACCTGCTCCTAAGACAACTGCACCAGTTGTGGAGTCAAAAAAAGAAGTAGTATTAGAAAATGCAGCACAACCAGCTACGACAAATGGGAATGGATCTTATGCTAAAGGTCATCCATCTCCTGCCGCTTCAAAGATCTTGAAAGAAAACGGTATTGATGTTAGCTTAGTAGTCGGAACAGGAAAGGACGGAAGAATAACAAAAGAAGATGCTGTTAGAGCAATAGAAAATAAAGGTGCTGCAACTTCAAGTCCTGCTGCAACATCAAAAGTCAAAACTGAAAGTCCAACACCAAATACAGCTCCATCTGCGGGTAATTTGTTTGCAAGAACAACTAGCACGAAGAAGATGTCTCGTATGCGTAGAACAATCGCAAACAGACTTGTAGCTGCCAAGAATGGTACTGCGATGTTGACGACCTTTAATGAGGTTGACTTATCGGAGGTAATGGCTTTAAGAAAAAAATACCAAGAACAGTTTGTAGAAAAGTATGGTGTTAAACTTGGCTTCATGTCAATCTTTGCAAAAGCTTGCGCAAAGACTTTGATCGAAATGCCTAGCGTTAATGCATTTATAGAAGACACCTCGCTGATCTTCCATGACTATGCTGATATCTCCTTTGCGATATCGACGCCGACTGGTTTAGTGGTACCGCCTATACACAATTGTGAATCTTTACACTTTGCAGATATAGAACTGAAATTAAAAGCTTTGGCAAAAAAAGCAAGAGATGGTTCTTTGACTTTACAAGAAATGTCTGGAGGTACATTCACCATTACAAACGGGGGCGTCTTTGGATCTATGCTAAGTACTCCGATCATAAATGCCCCACAATCTGCGATCTTAGGGATGCATAACATCATCCAAAGACCAGTAGCTGTCAACGGTGAGGTTGTAATTAGACCAATGATGTATTTAGCCTTGTCTTATGACCACAGAGTGATAGACGGAAGTACTTCGGTTACCTTCTTGAAAAAAGTAAAAGAGTTACTTGAGGATCCATACAAAATGTTTCTCGACATCTAAAAATCAATTATGACCATATCCGAATTTTTTGAAGCTACAGGAGATAGGCCTGTATTGGTTTTTGCCTATTTCGGCTTTATGATTATTGCTGCAATATTGTCAGGTATTCTTGGCAAAGGAGAAGGACAGGATGCTCCATGGAAATACCTCTATTCTGTTATCATTTACCTAGTTTGTATTCCAGGGATTTTTGCAATTGCCCTCAATATATATTTGTTTTTATTTGAAAGAAAATCTGTATTAGATACCAATATATATACGCAGATACTTCCTTTCATCGCCATGGTAATCACGCTTTTGATCATAAAAGCAAATGTTGCCTTGGATAAAATTCCAGGTTTTGGAAAGATATCGGGCTTCCTAATGATTCTATTTGCAACTATGTCTTTTATGTGGTTTCTAGATCGAGTGAGACTTTTTGTATTTTCATTCTTACCAATACAATACTTGGGAATGATATTCCTAGCCTTGTTTGTGATATTGTATTTTGGTTGGCGCTCGATTAGTAAAGAAGAAGCATGAGAATTTAAAGTAAAAAGCGAAAGCAGAGAAACAGAAAAAGTTAAAAACAAAGTCTAATATGTAAACTTTAAAGTTTTAGCCTTTCACTTTATTTTCTACTTTAAGCTTTATCTGCTTTAACTTTCGCCTTTAATTAGGGCAGTGAGGGTAAGCCTAGTTTTCAACAAGCACCGCATCCGTTAGCAAATAAATCAGACGATTTATATCATCGTCATTCAAAGCCAAAATACCTTTAATGGTGACCACCTCGGCCGTAAATTCAATAGCTTCAGAAGCTTCTACTTCCATGACTGTCTCAGGACCAGCTCCACCGCAAAAGAAACACATATTATAAGGAAAGGCAGAAAAGACAAACTCCTGATGGCTTTTGTAGCCTTCTGTAGGAATGATATAACCTTTGACAATTATTTCTTGTCCAGCCATTGCTTTGACATCATCACTAAATACAGGGATATCAACTTTAAAACCCATTAGTTCGTCGTATTGCTTTCTATAGGTGATTTTAGACAAGGTCTGCCAAGTACGGGAGCCGTCATCTGATTGAGCATCCACAGTAACAACAGCACCTAAAAACAGGCAAAAACACAATAAAAACAACTTAATTCCTTTAAACATGAACTATGATAGGTTAATTAATCACAAATTAGAAATATTAAGACTAGCAATCTTTTAAGAGGATGTTAAATATTTATATTAATTTTCCTAATCTAGGTATTATCCTTGCCTTTAAATACTTTTAAGAATAAGTGCGAAAGCCAGAAAAACGCCATATGCAATCAGAAAAAGTCATACTCAACGAGATAGAAAATTACATCGTACAATACTTTGAAGAGAAAATGCCTGCACAATACGTCTATCATGATCTTCAACACACCTTAAATGTGGTTGATGGAGCAAAGGAAATAGGAGCTCAGTATAAACTCGATGACCAAGAAATGGAGTTGCTAGTGATAGCAGCATGGTTTCATGATACTGGTTATGCCGATGGTCCGGAAGGGCATGAAAAAAGATCATGCGAGATAGCAAAAGCTTATTTAAAAGATAAGGAATACTCTTCGGCTGATTTGAAGATCATCTGCGATTGCATTATGGCCACTAAACTTCCTCAAAATCCCGATAATCTTTTAGAGAAGATCATTTGTGATGCTGACTTAAGTCACTTAGGAAAATCCAATTACTGGGATCGTTGTGGTAAAGTAAGGATGGAGATAGCCAATCTTAATAAGTCTATGATGTCTGAGCAAGAGTGGATAGAATTTGAGCTTAACTTCATCGAAAACCATGAATATCAAACAGCTGTTGCAAAAGAGCTATACGATAAAAGAAAGCAGAAGCACATCAGACTTTTGCTCAAGCAAAAAATTAGACTTCAACCAACAGAAGATCATCCCAAAGATGCCGCTGACTTTTTTGGAGAAAAGAGCAAAAAAGTAAAGAAGCATTCTTCAGAGGTAGCAACAAAAATAATGAACGATGAAGATCTTGAAATTAAGAATGTCAGGATTGGAAGAGGGGTAGAAACGATGTATCGAACTACTTATCGTACCCATGTGAACCTAAGTTCTATTGCTGACAACAAGGCTAACATCATGCTGAGTATAAATGCAATTATAGTTTCAATCACCATTTCTACATTGGTTCCAAACTTTGAAAACAATCCAAAACTGATTATACCAACAATCGTTTTGTTGATAGTCTGTTTGGTTGCAATCATTTTTGCTACCCTTTCTACCCGACCAAAAATCACAGAAGGAAAATTCACCAGAGAGGATATTGAAAAGAAGCGCTCCAACTTGTTGTTTTTTGGTAACTTCTATAACATGAAATTAGAAGACTTCAATTGGGGTATGAATGAGATGATCATGGATGAAGATTTCTTGTACTCTTCCATGACCAGAGACCTTTATTACCTAGGAAAAGTACTCGCTAAGAAATATCGATATCTAAGCTTCTGCTATAATGTCTTTATGTACGGATTAATAGCAGCTGTAATTGCTTTTGCGGCGACTTTTCTGTTCATGTAAGAGGCTTAACTCTTTGATATTCATACGGCTAGCACGCTTACCAACATACTAACATTTGCTATGTTGATAACTTGACTAAACGGTATAAGCCTTCTAGTTTTTGAATGACTCAAGAATTAATACCTTAAATCTGGCCCAAATTAAATCGATTCCAATGGGCCATGACTCATTGCCCATTCATTTAGACAAGCTTTTTAATATCAAGACAGTCAAAACGCAGCTTAGTTGACACCTTCAATACATACGGCCCCCAAACAATTTCAAGAACTACCCAATTATCCGTAATATTGTAGATACACTTCAGCAATCAAAATACATTCTATTGGTCAAACAATCCATCATAATATTCCTCTTGTTATTCATTCATTTAATGCTATCGGCACAAGTGGACAGCATAGACCTTGATGAAGTACTCGTTTTTCCGGAAGAAGAAATTTATAAGCAAAAGCTACTACCCTCCTCAGTTATTACTTTGACCATTGATGATGTATTAAAACTACCAGCGACTTTTTTTGATCCAGCTCGACTTGCGCAGAAATACGCAGGAGTAGCAAATACGAATGATCAGACTAATGCGATTTCTATCAGAGGGACAAACCCCGATTATCTCAAATATTTCATGGAAGGGGTAGAAATTGTAAATCCAAACCACCTTTCTAATGCAGGAACTTTTAATGACCAAGCAACTACAAATGCAGGAGGTGTAAACATACTATCGGCTCAATTGCTAAATACAAGCCAATTGTATAAAAGTAATTACCCATTGATGTTTTCAAATGCTTTAAGCGGAGCGATGAGTATGTCACTTAGACCTGGCTCTTTTCAAAAGAACAAACATTTTGCGCAGGCAGGATTGATAGGGATGGAACTTGGCTCAGAGGGACCATTAAATAAAAAAAAGAATACTTCTTATCTGGCCAACTATAGGTACTCAACAGTCGGATTACTTTCTGCAGCAGGTTTGGATTTTGGAGGAGAATCTATTTCTTTTCAAGACATTTCTTTTAATATAAGTCGCCTTACAAAAAAAGGGCTTATTAAGTTTTTTGGAATTGGAGGGATTAGCTACAATACCTTTAATGGGAAGCTGGATCCAAATGAATGGGAAAGGAATAAGGATAGATTCCAAATAGATTATTCAAACGGAATGGCTTCTGTTGGATTAAGCATAGCGTCAAAAGAATCCGAAATATTCAGACATAATGCATCAATAGTTTTTTCCATCCTAAATTCCCAAAGGGATAGCGAAGCACTAACATTGCTAAATCTTAACGAAAGATCTTCAAGTTCCTATTATAAAATGGAAGATAAAATAGGAATTCAATATTCCTTATTCTATAAAACTCAAAAAGGAAATGAGTATCAAGCGGGCATGCAAATTAGCAATACTAATTTTTACATAGATGTTTGGCCTGAGTCATCAAATACTGAAGATAGTTATTGGCAAACAAATCTCCATTTTCAATTTCAAACAAACCCGAAAAAAAAAGGGCAATTAAATTTAGGTGCTAGGGTGAAGAACATTTATATAAATAAAATTGAAAGTTATCAATTTAATTTTGAGCCAAAAGTTAGTTTTAGGTATCTTTTAAACCCGACCCATAAAACTATACTTACAGCCGGACTCTATAGCCAACTAGAACCCTACCTGACATATTATGAGGGCCGCGCTGGAATTTTAGCCTTCTCTAACTCTCATCTTAAGCAAAGTAAATCTGCTAATATTGTTCTTTCAAATGAAAAGACCTTTAATAACAATGCAAGTTTAAGTTTGGAATTATTTTATCATCACCTTTATGATATTCCAATAAGTGATAAAGAATCTGATATTTTGGTAGATCAAAACTACGGATGGTCGACTATTAACCAAGATGACTTTGTTTACAATTTTGCTCTGGAGAATGATGGTACTGGTAGAAGCTATGGACTTGAAATTAACTTTGATAAAAAAACAATGAATGGAATCTATTATTTGATCAATGCAACACTGTATGATTCAAAGTATAGGTATAAAAAAGAAAACTGGCTTGACACAAAATTTAATGGCAACTATATTGCAAATGCAACATTCGGAAAATCCTGGACTGAAGATAAAGCTACGAAACAAAAGATTTTTGGATTAAACACAACTGTCAATTACGTGGGAGGAATGAGGCAAAGAATGATTGATGAATCAAGATCCCTTTTGGAAGCCACTACCGTTTTTTTAAATAATTCAACTTATAATTCAAAAGCATCTGATTACTTTCGAATAGATCTAAGTCTTTATGTGAAAACAACTAAAAATAAGTTTTCGGGTCGACTCTCTTTAGATGTCCAAAATGTTTTAAATAATAAAAACGAGGGCTTTGGATACTTTGATCCATTCTTAGAAAGTATCCAACGTCAACAACAACTAGGCCTTCTACCTGTTTTAAATTATAGAATTAGTTTTTAACAAAATAGCTAGTGAAAGTAATCAACATTATACTTGGTATTTTATTCTTAAGTTTTGCTTACTTCCAGCTGAACGACCCAGATCCATATTTATGGGTGATTTTGTATCTATACCTTGCGATCATTTCATTCGCAACAGCAAAAAATAAAATCTCTAAATGGTTTGTCTTTCCAGGAATGTTGCTTTGTGTATTATGGCTTGGTGTTTTGATGCCTGAATTTATAGCCTGGTTAAAAATGGGTGCCCCGAGTATAACAGACAGTATGAAGGCCGAACAAGCCCATATAGAATTGACTCGGGAGTTTTTAGGTCTATTAATTTCTTTGGCTGTGCTTTTTTATCATTACTTTAGAAACATAATTAGATAAGATACTAGTGACAACAGAAGATTATAAAAAAGTTTCTGCAAGCATCCCCTCCGACCCAGGCGTCTATCGTTTTTGGGACGACAAGGAGACGATCATCTATGTTGGGAAAGCTAAAAACCTCAAAAAAAGACTGTCTTCTTATTTTGGCAATAAAAAACACGCCTCCAACAAAACGAGGACAATGGTGCGCAATGCAGCCCATTTTGAATTTACCATCGTAGATACAGAAACAGATGCATTACTTTTAGAGAATACCTTAATTAAAAAATACCAGCCGCGGTATAATGTCATGCTAAAAGATGGCAAATCTTACTCTTACATTGTGATTAAGAAAGAAAGATTTCCTAGAGTATTTATTACGCGGAATATATTTAAAGATGGTTCCACATACTTTGGGCCATACACTTCCAAATACAGACTTAAGATAATTTTGGAACTCATTAAGTCGCTATTCCCACTACGGACTTGCAATTTTAACCTCTCAGAGGATAACATCAAAAAAGGCAAATTTAAAGTTTGCCTAGAGTACCACATCAAGAATTGCATTGGTCCTTGCGAAGGCTTAGAAACAGAAGAAAGTTACAATGAAAAAATTTCCCAGATCAAGAACATGTTGAAAGGAAATTTTGCAGCTGTTAAAGCTCATTTTAAAAATCAAATGAAAACCTATGCAGAGAATCTTGACTTTGAAAAAGCACAAGGATTAAAAGAAAAATTAACTGCCTTTGAAGATTATCAAGGCAAGTCGACCGTAGTAAGCAACACAATCAGAGACGTAGATGTGTTTAGCATCGCCACAGATGAAAAGTCAGCTTACGTCAATTATCTGAAAGTAATCAATGGTGCGATTATAAATACTTTTACTGTTGAGATGGTAAAAAATCTAGATGAAGAACAAGAAGATCTTTTGTCTTTTACCATTCCTTTCTTAAGAGAAAAATTTAACAGCATTGCACCAGAAATCATTGTTCCGATGGATGTGAAGATTGGTGAAAACGAAACGACCATAACGGTTCCGCAAAGGGGAGAGAAAAGGTCTCTATTAGAATTGTCGGAAAAAAATGTCACCTACTTCTTGCTACAAAAAAAGAAAGAAGCCATAAACAATATCAAAAAGCAAACTTCTTCTGAAAGGATCTTGAATACGATGAAGAGCGACCTTCGGTTAAATTTTCTCCCCATACATATTGAATGCTTTGATAATTCAAACATGCAAGGTTCACACCCAGTTGCTTCTTGTGTTGTTTTTAAAAATACAAAACCATCAAAAAAAGACTATAGACATTTTAATATTAAAACGGTTGTAGGCCCCGATGATTTTGCCTCAATGGAAGAAGTGGTATTCAGAAGATACCGTAGGCTACTAGAAGAAGACGAACCGCTCCCACAACTGATCATTGTGGATGGTGGAAAAGGGCAGTTAAGTTCTGCAATGAAAAGTATCAAAAAACTAGGCTTAGAAAATAAAATAGTTGTTGTAGGAATCGCAAAACGTTTAGAAGAAATCTTTTTCCCCGAGGATCCGATTCCAATTTACATAGATAAGAAATCCGAATCCCTCAAGGTGATTCAAAACTTGAGAAATGAGGCCCACCGTTTTGCCATTACTTTTCATAGGAATAAACGGTCCCAAAATTTCACCAAGTCTGAATTGACAGAAATTAAAGGGATTGGGCAAAAGACAGCAGATAAGCTTTTGTCTGCTTTTGGATCTGTCAAAAAGATCAAGGCTTTGACCCATGCGGAATTGTATAAGGAAGTTGGGCACGCAAATGCAAAAAAGGTATTTGAGTATTTTAAGAAGAAGATTACAGAAGAGGAGGAATGATGGGGTTGAAACTGAAATTTTCTACTATTAGTCCAGAGCTTGCCTCGGGGTCCGAAGCAAAACGAAGTGTATTTTCCTCGCTCCGCTGTCGCTCCACTATCTATGACAATTTTGATCTTTTCAATTGATTGTCATCCCGACTGGAGCGAAGCGGAATGGAGGGATCAATTAATTATCCATTCTGAAAATTTCGCCTGCCCTTATAGGGACCTGAGGGCACCGGAATGGATTTGTCATCCCGACCGAAGCAAAGCGAAGTGGAGGGATCTCCACTCGTTTTTTGCCTACGGCAAACTCGGTCGAAATTATTCAATACAATGGTATGTTGATTCCTCGGTTCCGCTGTCGCTCCACTCCCCGAAGGAAAGGGGCAGGCGGAATGACAATCTTCCATTACAAAAGAATTTACATTTATCAATATATTTCTAATTATGCAACAAGGACTATCGTATAATCCATATATTTGACCTTCATAAAAAATACAACAATGGACGCATCTAATCAACGAAACGAAATTAGTATGGAAGAACTTAAAAGCTTAATAGAAGCAGCTTGGGACAATAGAGACTTGCTAAAAAATGACGATACGCAACACGCCATCAGAAGCCTGATAGAGCATCTAGATAAAGGAAGATTACGTGTAGCAGAGCCAACAACAGATGGTTGGAAAGTAAACGACTGGGTTAAGAAAGGCGTAGTACTTTATTTCCCAATCCAAAAAATGGAAACTATAGAAGTAGGTATTTATGAATACCATGATAAAATACCATTGAAGCGAGACTACAAGTCTCAAGGTGTAAGAGTAGTGCCATCTGCAATAGCTAGACACGGCGCATACTTAGAGTCAGGAGTTATTATGATGCCTTCCTATGTCAACATAGGCGCTTGGGTAGGTTCAGGAACCATGGTTGATACTTGGGCGACGGTAGGCTCCTGCGCACAGATTGGCAAGAATGTACACCTAAGTGGTGGCGTAGGCATTGGTGGGGTATTAGAGCCTTTGCAGGCGACACCAACCATCATTGAAGACAACTGTTTTATCGGTTCCAGATGCATCGTAGTAGAAGGGGTGCAAGTAGGTAAAGAAGCAGTTTTGGGCGCCAATGTGGTTTTGACAAAATCAACACATATTATAGATGTTAGTGGGCCAGAGCCAATCACTTATAAAGGCAAGGTTCCACCAAGATCAGTTGTAATACCAGGGACCTATACAAAAGAGTTTCCAGCGGGTTCTTATCAGGTAGGTTGTGCCTTGATCATAGGAAAGAGAAAGGAATCTACGGATAAAAAGGTTTCTTTGAATGATGCTTTGAGGGAGTATGATGTTGCGGTATAAGTAAGTTATGCACCATAAATTATAGAAAGTAATTTGAAAACATATAACAAAAAAAGAATTGAAAGTTTACGATTAAAATTGTTTGAATCAGTTTTATGGATATTAGGTTACCTTATTGTTTTGATATCCTTGTTTATTAGTTACGGAATAAAACACAGTATAATTTATTTGATTTTCTCTATAGCAATAATTATTGCAATTTTGTTTGAGGTGAAAGGAATTCTTAAATATTTGGCTATCCAAAAACAGCCGTTACAAAAAATTGTAATTCAGGATGACGGTATAGAATTAAATGAAAACATTAAATTTAAATGGGACCAAATTATTGGGATTGAACATTCACGAATTGATAAAATGTTTAACAAAGGTAAATTGAAAATTAAATTTACAAATCATATAGATAAAACTAATGATAGATCAATAGATATAGATACGTCAAAATATGATTGTGGATTAATTGAACTTAAAGATGATATATTATTTCATACTGAAGGTAAAATAGAAGTTAAAGTGTGCTGAAAATACGGTGCATAACTTTTGTGGCTCGATCATGTCAGCCTCGTGCCTCGCAGTCAAGGCGGCTACCATCTGCCGCTCTCCACAGCTAAGAAAATAGATTAAAAGAGTAAAGCCTCGGTTTGTAAAAACCGAAGCTTTAACTCTAAGGTCCTTGTTCTAAATTGAATTTCAGAAAAAGTATTAATTGATCACCCAAGGACCGTTTACAATACGATTATTGTTTGCATCAACGATATATTCTATTATTTCATCACCCACGTCATTAATTAAATACCATTTTCCTGAGCTACCACCAAAAGAAATTGCTGTAGCTGCCCCGACATTTTCGAATATGGTTCTTCCCCCGACATTATCAATTCCATCGAACCAGGTAGTTGAGTTTTTTGGATTTGCCCAGGAGCCTCCATTTAATGAAGTGTATATGGCATACCTGTCTCCAGATTTAGTAAAATAAGCATAGGAGTTAATTCCAACGCGGGTAGCTGCTCCAAAACCAGTTGAACTAAACTGAAAATTTCCTGAATCTCCATAAGTCTGATTGACGACTAATAAATTGTCACTATCGTCCAAAAACAAACCAATAGGTGATGTTGGTGCTGGACCATTTCCACCCCAGTTGGCTGGTGTAAATTCAAAGCGAGACATTAAAAATCCGGAATCATCAAAAAAGTAAATTGTCTTAGATCCCTCCCTGATTGCCGAATCAACAGCATCAAATGGCATAACACCCAATGGAGAATTTTCTTCTTTAATATTAAAAATTCCTTTTACCTCTCCGGTATTTCCATTGTACCAGGCATACCGATCTCCTTTTGTATTAAACATCAGAACATTACTATCATGGACCTGTGCCATGGCTCCAATGCCACCACCATCTTCGTCATCACTAAATATGTCAGTGATAGATGTTAGACCACCAGGAGCCAAAGTCCCTTTTAGCTCGCATTCAACTACTTCGTATTGAGTGGCTAAACTGGTACCTACAATCTTGTCGGGACGCTCAACACTTCTTACCACATAAGACAAAGGTAGCCCAGCTCTGATATCCGTATTTTCAGCAAGCTTACTAGCAATGTCAGAGACATTGGTTTCACCAGCCACTTCGAATGCCCCTTTCGCATCACCACCATATGCGATGACCTTGATTTTTAAACTTTCCAATTCCTCCAAAGCGCTCACTTCTAATTCGCCATCCACGCTGTTTTTGAAAGCACCATAGGCAAAGTTGATTTTCGCATCCATTTCTTCACGACTAGAAGTGGATTCAATCAACATGTAAAAAATACGACCGTAAGTGACTGAAGAAATGAAAGTGGCTGGATTGTCAGCCTGTACATAGGTTGCCAATTGTTCTGGACTTACACTAGGGGCAAAAACTTCTTCCAAACTAGTAGGTAGATCAAAACTCATTGTGTAATAAGACTGATTCAATTTGACCAAAGTCCGATTGAAGGACATTTCAGAACTAAAGGACAAATCAGCGGAAACTTGAGCAGAGTAAGTCTCTGCATTGATACCCAATTCTAAGGCCAGTTGACTTTCAGATTCTATTTGTATAATATCCATTTGAAAATTAGCCGGCACTACATCTCCAGAATTTGAGATGATATTATTCATTGCATCCTGAATGGAACTTTTCTTTACTTCATCTACAGTAAAACTTGAACTGGTATTTCCATTATTCAAATTGTAAGACACGGTCCCTCCAGCTCGTTCCACTACTATAGGAGAAGGAGTGGTATTGGACAAGGTTTTGCCCTGAAGCAGATTTCCTGGATAAATAACATCTGCAGTAGTATTGAATAAGGGAAAACTGCCATTTCCATCCAGCACATCCAATGTCTTGGAAGTACAAATATATCGTTGGGTAACGGTATTTCCATTTTCGTTGCTCGTATAATCTTCGTTAGCCGGTTCTGAGGTCTCAATAACCTTTTCCGTTCGAAATTCTGGAAATTCTGGAAATTCTTCTCCTACCTCGATTACTTCTTCAAAAGAACCTGTAGGGGTAGGTGGATTGGTGGTTATCATATCATCTTCCATGGCGTCTTTGTTGCAGGCAGCCAAGTTCAAAAGAATCACCAGTAGTGCTAAATTCTTAAATGTTTTCATTCTAATTAATTTTTTGGTTTTTTATAAAATTTGAAAATTCAATTGGCTCTTAGTTCATTTGAGCCCTTTGATCAATTACAATTCAAATTTGGGGAGAGATACAATTAGAATGAAATTTATAGGGGAGACAAATGGTATACTGGACAAAAAAACAACAGTTTTAGGCCGTTCTGGGACTAAAAACTAAAAAATTATAATAAGAATTACACTTTTAATACAGCGGTCTCCAGGGAGTCTGGTGTATCCAAATTCATTTTTTTTCTGAGCCTCTGCCGCGCTTTTTTAACACCGGGAATTGAAATGTTCAACATATTGGCAATTTCTTTCGAAGAAAGGTTCATTTTAATAAGAGACATAAGCCGTAGTTCATTTGGGGTGAGATCTGGGTATTTTTTAATAGCCGTACTATTAAAGCCATGGTGTACCTCTTCAAAGAATCTTGAAAATTTTTGCCAGTACGAATCATTATTGAGGTCCAGATTAATAGAATTGATCAATTGTTGGTAGCCACGATTGTCATTCTCGGTCTTTCTCAGCTTCTGCGCTTCGCTTTTAAGGCTAACCAGACGTTCATTTTTTTGAGCCAACTGCAAGGCCAATGTTGTGAGCTTTTTCTTTTTGAATTCCAATTCCACATCCAATTTCTCCTTTTCCAATTGAACGCGTTGCATTTTTTGACGAAATCCATAATATCCTAGTCCAGCAATAATTATAGATAGCCCTAGTCCAAGCAAGAGCAGGAGTCGCTGAAGTCGACTTAAAGTGGCCTCTTTTTCAAGTAATTCTACCTTGTCCTTCTCTATAATCAATTCTTTTTCTTGTCGGTCCACTTCAAATTCCGTTTTAAGGCGCTCGATTTGTTCAATTTTTTCCGTATTAAAAAGGCTATCGTTGAGCAATTTGAACTGGGTGAAATCATCTAGTGCTTTTTCGTAGCTACCTAACTTTCGGAGACTTTCTGAACGTACTTCGTAAGCACCCATATGTTTTTCTAATGAGTTTATAGTCGCAACCAAGGAAATGCACTCGTTAATGTAAGGAAGTGCCATTTCAGGACGATTCATCTTATTATAAACAATGGCAATAGAAGCTAGATTTTCCACACGTGCGACGGCTTGCTTATTTTTATCGTGAATAGCTAAGGCATCCTTTAAGCTGCGAATTGCCGATGCATAATCTTCTTGATTCATATAGACATGACTCATCTTGGATTTGGCATCACCTACAATATCGATGGCGTTTAGTTCGGTAGCCAGATCAATGGCTTTTTCCAAATGAATAGCTGCTTTTTCAAAATTCTTATCATGAATATGGTCAGTGCCAATGTTATTATTTACTAAAGCCTGATAAAATTTATCACCAGCCTCTTCGTAAATTGCCAGGGCTTCTTGATTATAGATTAAACTTTTTTTTCCATCTTCCAATGCCGCCAAAACTTGCAAGGCATCTGCTTTACCAATTTTATTTTGAAGGATTTCATAAATATTGATAGCCTCTAAAACACTTTTTAAAGCCAAATCAATTTTGCCCAATTGACGATAAATGCCACCTTGGAAATTGTAATCCGATGCCAGACCGGAAGAGTCTTTTAATAAAATTCTATTTAGAATATTCTCATTGACTAGGTCCAAGGCGAGGTTGGGATTACCTCGATAATATTCATTTATGGCAATTGCTTTATTTGCCTTAGTTGATCCATTCAAATCTCCAAGCTCTAAAAATATTTTTTTTGATTGTTCGAAATAATGCATTGCCGAATCTCGAACGCCAATATTTTCGAAATAAGCACCAAAATTGTAATAAGCAGATCCTATCCCTTTTCGAAAGTTAAGCTTCTTAGCTAAGGCTAATTCCTCTTCTACATATTTTTTGGCTTGGTCAATATCTTTATGCAAGACCAATTGATGTAACTGATCCAATGTGTTTACTTTTGAAGTGTCATCGGGTAATTTTTGATAGACAGTTAAAAGGCTGTCATACACTGCTTTATCTTGTGCGAAACTGGTTGAAGCAAATATCAATAAAAGAAATACAAGGGAAGTATTACTGTTGATCATTTGGTTGATTTTTTGGACAAATTTCCATTAGTAGGAAAATGAAACCCCACAATATACAAAGAATAGCAAATTGATTTATTACTGATTGAAAGAATAAATTTTATACACCTCGTAGTGAAATGATATTAATATTCCGGATAAACTTACTTCTGTAGTGCGAGGGATCCGGACAAGGAACTAATTTAGAAACCTCTATGTTATTGGTAACATGATGAGAAATTTAAATTCACTTCAATGGCTTTTCTACTATAACACTTAGTGTAAGGCCATTGCTATATAAAATATTTAAGCTCTTACATTAATTTGTAAGGGCTTTTTTTGTGTGTGATTCTCAATGGATGAGTGGTGGTCTCCAAAACCATTGTAGAGGGTTCGATTCCTTCCACACGCGCAATTGTTGGGAAATAGTAAAGTATAAGTCATTTCAAGTAGCTCTTTTCATGTTAAGAAAGGGGGACTAAATAATGAAATTCGGAATTGAAATTTATTACCTTGTCCTAGAATTTCAAGTCAATCGACGAAATACATAAAACGTCTTTTGGCACCAGTCTTCAACAAATAAATTAACATGCGAACATATATCTTAATAGTTTTCATTTCAACCCTACTTTTTGCTTGTACCAAGAAAACATTTAATGGCAGCTCTGACTTTGATTTTACACAGTTAGACACCATGGTTATAACTGCAGACAAACCCAACAGACTAAAAAAAGTAGAAGAGTTTGAAGTGCCTACTTACAATGCCTCTGCAAAAAGAACATTTGATCTGGTACATACCATTTTGGAATTAGATTTTGATTGGCCAAATCA
>CALIIW010000235.1 GCA_938018185.1 uncultured Saprospiraceae bacterium | reverse complement strand
TTTTTTGTTTTTTATTTAAGAAGGGGCGTTATTTAACGCGTGCTTATGCACCAGTTACTTTTACATTTTGCATTTAAAATTTTTCTGTTTTACATTTATTGTACAGCCGCCAGAGGCGGTGATAAGTTGACGCGTCGGACTGCAAGTCGCAGCGAACAAGTTTTGTTTTTTATTGAATAAGGGGCGTTATTTAACGCGTGTTTATGCCCCAGTTGCTTTTACAATTTACATTTAAAATTTTTCTGTTTTACATTTATTGTACAGCCGCCAGAGGCGGTGATAAGTTGACGCGTGGGACTGCAAGTCGCAGCGAACATTTTTTGTTTTTTATTTAAGAAGGGGCGTTATTTAACGCGTGGAACTGCAAGTCGCAGCGAACAGGGTGCTAAATAAAGAAATTCGTTATATAAAAAACTTAGTGTAAGCCCCTGCGGGTTCCCTCGCTTGAATGTCCACTGGACATTCATTTTTGCTGGCGCAAAAAATCGCTCGGTCACATCTTCAAATAAAAGTCCCTCGTAAGATTGATGTACTCTTCAGAATATTCGTCTCTTCCTCCAACTTGTATGACCAATTCATCTTCTTGAACAAGTTCACACTTTTCTTTGCAGAACTCGATTAAAAGTCGTTCAACTGGTTTGCCAACTTTGCCGATCACGGAGGTGACTCTTCTGGTGTATAATCCATAGGTTTCTGCCATCTCCTTAAAACGTAACCCCTCGATAAAAGGGAGAATGACGGAGAATCTTCCTGTTTTATTCATAAGCTTGTTTGCGCAACGCAATAGATCTCCATTTGGAAGCTTTATCGTGTGTCTGACGTTGTTTCTCTCTTGATCTTTAGAGAATGTGCCTCCACTGAAAAAAGGTGGATTACAGACTATTAAGTCAAATGTTTTATCGGTAGCCTTTGTATAGTCTTGAATTGGTTCATTTTGAAGATCCATTCTGTCGGACCATGGAGAATCTTCCATGTTTTGCTTGGCTTGCAAGAATGATTTTTCATCTATTTCAACAGCACTTACCGTCGCTTGTTGAGCTCTTTGAGCCACCATTAGGGCAATTACCCCAGATCCAGTGCCTATGTCAAGGACAGAAGTAACATTTTCTGTATTTACCCAAGCACCTAGTAAGACACCATCGGTGCCTATTTTCATGCTACATTGCTCTTGATCTACTTGGAATTGTTTGAATTTAAATATATCTGAACTCATAAAAGGCTGTTAAATTTTAGCTATTTAAGTCGCAAAGTTACTGAATAGTATTACAGCTTAACAAGTTTTTTAGCGATGAAGTTGTTTTGGACATTAAACAATTGAATAATATATAGGCCAGGCATAAGTTCTGGTCGATTTAATTCAAAGTAATTTTGCTCTGTTTGTAGGTCAAATTCAGCGATTAATTGACCATTTGTATGTTGTAATCTAGCTTTTGTAAGATTATGCCCTTTTGGAAATTTTAAGGTCCAAGTGGATACCGACGGGTTTGGGCTGATTTCTACGTTTATGTTTAAGATATTACTGGTTGCCAATTTGGGGCCTAAATCCATACTTCTTTGTCCATATTCTTGTAAATAAATATTTGTGATGCTAAGATCGTGAATGATCAGGGTATTCTCATCATTATTTGTTTCCGCGCCGTTTGACCAATTGTGAGATCCGGTTATGGTTGTAGGATCTGATTCTGGGGAGAAAGCATCTATCAAAGCGAATTTATGGTGTATTTGATACTGGAGATCGTGTTTTCTAACTAGGACGCCATTATCATTTAAATTTTGAAATTCAGAACCTTGATCATTGGTGTTTTCTAAAATTCCGCTCACTGCAATGCCTTGTTGATGAAGATCAATTAAGGTCTCGGCAATTTCATCTTTGGTAAAAGATAGAAGTGCAAATTGGACTTTATCATCTGCAGTTTTCAATGTCTTAATGATAGCTGCGGTGGTTTTGTCAGAAGGGGAGAAGTAGGATTCAAAGAGAATGTCATCGACTTTAAAAAGATGTGGAGTGTTGTTGACTTTATCATCACCTGCTAAGCTATTAGTACTGTTAGCTTGAGTGGTTTGAGAACCCCAAATTTCTTCAAATTCTATGGTATAGGCTTTGGCTAAAGTAATGTCTTGAACCAAAATCATGTTGTTGTAATCATTGTAAATATTACCATTTGTAATGTTGGTCGATCCTGTTAAAATCCATGCATTATTTATGTCTTCTGCATCCGCTACGAAAAACTTGTTGTGCATCAAGGAAAAGGGATTGACAAAGAGTACATCAAAACTCTTGTTGGCATTGCCTAATGCATCATGACTGGTTCCATCATTTCCTATGAATCGAACTTTGACGCCTCTTGCAACTGCATCGTTTAATGCCGTCACAATGATGTCTTGGTCAATGTTGTACAAGCAGACATCTATAGAGTTTTTGGCATTATCAATAAGGTTTAAAATAGCGTCAAGCATGGATTGCGGACTGGTACCATCTGGGCTTGAGCCATCAGAAAATTCTTCTCTAACACTGTGATTAAAATAGATCTTTGTTTCACCTGTAGAAGTGGATGCAGTGCTCATTAACTGTGTAGGAGCAGTTATAAGATTACCTTGATATTCGGCGAAAGCCTGGACATAATAGAATGTATTTGGACTAAGACCTTCAATATTAATACTGATGTCTTTGTTGCTTCCATTGTCTTCTATTTTGGAACCCAAGCTTTGACTTAATCCATAATTTATCCCGTGTTTTGCAGCAAAATTTGTTTTCCATGCAACACTTATGCTGTTAGTTTCCAAATCAACTTGTGTAGGAAATTCACTAAATGAAAAGGCAGTTGACTGTTCCTCTATGTCATCTTTAGATCGTGGAAGTAATTGAACCTCATAGAAATAAGAAGCGATTGCAGTTAATTCTATTATGCCTGTTGGAATTTTTGTCCCAACTAAAGGATTTGAATTTCTTAAATAAATACTACTGGATTCGCCGTCAGCTGTAATCTCGTAAGAAACATTACTTTCAAAAGTGTCTCCAGCATCTGTAAAAACAACATTCGAAATTTTAACCAACTGGCTTTCGTTTACTTCCCCAAGAAGGTCTAAGGTCGTCAAAATTGGAGCTGGTAAAGTATTGTTTGAAGAGATGATCTCAAAAGATTGAATAGGGCTTATTTCTAACAAACCATTGAAGTTTATCAATGGTCCGGTAACTTCAATTTTGTCTCCTATTTTTACATTTCCAAAACCAGAGACAGAGCCTGAGCCAGGAAATGCAGCTATGCCAGCGGAGGCATCTTGCAAGTATCTTATCGTCCCAAGTTCCGATCCATTAGTTACTATTCCTTGAACTGTAACGACGGCGCCTTCTGAATAGCTTCTTGCATCGGCAATATCATTTTGAGCGAAGGATGAATGGCTTAAAATGCAAGCAATAAAAATGATAAAAAGTCTCATTGTTATTAAGTATATAAAAAATAAGGTGATCATCAGTTACGAGATCACCTTAGAATATTATTGATAAATAAATATTTTATTCTTCTGTCAAAGTTACCGCATGTAATTGGTAAGTGGTTTCCTGTGAACCTACTTTACCAGAGTATCTAAAACCAACATGAACATTCCCGGAAGGGAAATAATCTCTTAAAGTAATCTTGCCACTAGAAACTTTTTCATACCAGGCATTAGATTCTTGAGGTAAAGAACAAGTCACATTTTCCCATGATGCATCCGTGACATCACCAGTAAAGTCATTAGCTATCATAATACTTAAACCGTCATGTGCCCAATGGTGTTGTGCAGAAATAAATTCTAGGATTATGTTTTTATCTAAATTAATTGTTGGTGTAACTAACCAAAAAACATTCTCAGGATCACCAGATTGGTAGGCTGTTCCTTCTGCATAAAAATCACCTTGATAATTATTGCTATACCAAGCTTCTGCATCGGTTCCAATTTCAGCAGCATTCGTCCAACCAGCTAAATTTAGCAGTTCATATTGTGTTTGACCATCTTCAAAGTTTTCTTCTAAAACAATCTCACCTGGATCGCCATTACCTGTAGTAGTGCCGTCACATCTTGTGCTTCCAAAATCTAAATCGTTTGGATTTCTAATTTGCAACTGCATGGTTTCGTTAAATACACCGTAGATCGCAGTGACAGTTCCTGAACCACCTGGTACCGTTTGGTCTGCAAAATCTGCATAGCCATTAGTAAGTAATGTTAATTCATTGCCATCACAATCAAGCATTTCAAGGAAGCCTGTTGATGGACCTGATGCATCAGCAAAGGTGCTTCCCAATTCATTATCAGCAAATTCAATGTCTTGAATTAAAACGATGGTTGAAATATCATTTGGTCCAAGTTCACTAATTGTTTTAGTTGCAATAGGCAAAGCTTGGTTGCTTTCTCCTTTAACTAAATGTGTTGAAAGTTGGCCTTCCTCAATGCCACCCAATTGCAAGTCTCCACTATTGTTGGTGAATGTTGATCCGCCAATAGAAATGGTTCCAGCGTAATCAGCTGTTAGCAATCCTTTAGCTTT
>CALIIW010000234.1 GCA_938018185.1 uncultured Saprospiraceae bacterium | reverse complement strand
ATTAAGATGGATTACAATTTAAGAGAAGAACCTATTTTTGAACTATACAATAATAATAAAGAAATAACACCAAAGGAAGATTTGTTAACAGAAATCTTCATTCTAATAAAGAAATAATTTAAACATTAAAATTTTGTAATAATATGGCAATACTGAATCGAATATTGACAAACATTTGTTCTGACAAATTAGCTGAAACTAAATTTTTTTACACCAAATTATTTGATTTCAATGTTGACTATGATAGCGATTGGTTTATCCACTTAGTTTCAAAAGACAAAAATCTGGAATTGGGAATCATTGACAGATCAAATGATCTTGTACCTATAGAATTTCAAAATAGTCCGCAAGGAGTATACATCACCTTTGTGGTTGAAAATGCTGATGAGTTGTTTGCCATAGCGGAATCTGAAAAATTTGAAATAATAAGTAGGCCAATGGATACAGTTTATGGGCAACGACGACTATTGCTAAAAGATCCCAATGGTCTATTAGTAGATATTTCATCGCCAATTAAGGATTTTAAATTTTAATTAATTGACTTTTGATACATGCAGTATGAGAAAGAACATGTCGTGCAAACTAAGAAAAAGATAAAATGCAATTCGAAAAAGATTTACTAGCAGAACACAAAGACTTATTTCTTCAAGCAAGAGAAATATTACTTTCTTATGAAGGAATAGTTGAAACTAAGAAAGAAAGAATCACGACTTACTCAAATGAAAAAGGAGGAATCTGTCATTTGCGAACCATGCCTTACGGCATTGATTTTGGATTTTTGAAAGGCGCAAAAATGGAAGATAAATTTGGACTCCTTAAAGGCAAAGGAAAAGCCATCAGGGTTTTGCCACAAAAAGAGTTGGATAAAGAAGTAGTGGAATACTATTTAAAACAAGCATTAGTAATAAATTCAAAAAAGTAAATGACTTACCATGAAGTTTTAGAATGTCTTTATGATTTGAAAGATGCTGAAACAGCAGGCTTTCTATTTGGTTATCATGGTGAGTAGTCTATTGTATACCTCCACTTGAAAATAGTGGAGGAGTACCGTGAAATAGAAAAGTAGGCGACCAGTTGTCAATCATAAATGACTTGCTAAAAACCCCATAATTTTTGTAAATTTATTTGAAAAACTTAGCAAAAATATCTAATTCAGATGTATTTGCAGCCGATGTTGCGGGTTTTGATTGATCTGCCAGAAAAAGAAACAATAACATTGAAAATGTTAAAGAAAGTCTGTTCTAAATATTGAATCTTAAGTCATGAAAATAATTACTCCAATACTCTTCTTATCCTTATTGACGTTTAGTTGTTCTAGCTTAAAGCAAAACACTGAAAAGACAAATCAAATGAAAGGGGAAATAGCAACTTTCCTCACCTTTCAAAAAGAAGATGCCGAACAAGCAATGAACTTTTACTTGAAGCTTTTTGACAATTCTGAAATTGTTAATATAAAACGATGGAGAAAGGAAGGACCAGGAAAAGAGGGAACCATCATGCACGCGACTTTTAGTTTAAATGGAAAACTGTTTATGTGTAGCGATAGTCCACCGGTACATGATTGGGGCTTTACACCAGCAGTATCAAATTATGTTGAATGCATGACTGAAGATCAACTTCAAAATTTATTTACAAAACTTTCCGAAAATGGTAAAGTCATGATGCCATTGGCGAACTATGGATTTAGTCAAAAATTTGGATTTGTGGAGGATCGATATGGAGTTTCCTGGCAATTGAATTTGCAGTAAAAGATCAGTGTGTATCAAATTTATTAAAATAAGTCAATTTAAAATCATATAAAAAATGAAAGTAACGGTAGAAAAAAATGAAAAGCTTGCTAACATGATATTTGGTACCATCTATCCACTTTACCTCAATAGATTGGTGAAAAATGGAAGAACAAAAGAAGAACTCGACCAGGTCATAAAATGGTTTACTGGTTTTGATCAAGATACATTGCAAGGGCTCATCGATCAAAAGGCAAGCTACAGAACCTTTTTTAAGAAAGCTAAAATACATCGAAATGCACACATGATTAAAGGAGTGGTTTGTGGTTATAGAATTGAAGAAATAGAAGATGAATTTGCCTTGTACAAGCAATGTAGACAGATGGACAAGCTTATTGATGAATTGGCCAAAGGCCGAAAGATGGAAAAAATTCTGCGTCAAGAAAAAAAGTGAGAACTTGTTATGTAAATAGCCAATCATATATAGCTCATTGGTACCAAAAAACAAGTGAAGGACCATCACTTGAAATACCATTTTAACAAAGTTGTTTCCTTACCTTTTGAAAAACTATTCAACCGATTTTATGCAATTTATACCTAACATGACAATACTGTATCAAATATGGAATGGCAAAGAAGTTTAGATTTATATGAAAACCTTGTGAAATTATTTCCAAACATAGAACGAAAAGGTAAAACAATGCCATATACCTCATTGAATGGTCATATGTTTTCTTTCATAAATAAAGAAGGTAAAATGGGGCTTAGACTTGCAGAAGTCGAACGAACTAAATTCATTCATTCATTTAATAGTAGCTTAATGGAACAACACGGTAGAATTATGAAAGAGTATATTATCGTTCCTGACCAGCTTTTAAAAGACACAGACAAATTGACGAAATATTTTGAGAAAAGTATTAAATATGTTTCAAGTTTAAAACCTAAAATAACAAAAGAATAGTATTCAATTGATGAACCAAAGAATAGAATAAAGATGCTCTTGACAATTATACCATGCAAGCAATCGAACTTATGACAAAGAAATAATTATCTTACAACAAAATTATAGAATGACTTATTGAAATTACTTTTTCAAGGTCTTTTAAATTTTAAGGATGCAAGAATTATTGAAAATTACACTGTTATCAATTAAGGGCAGCTCTTCTTATTCGTAGAAACTCAACAAGCCATCAGCCGTTAATTATAGCAATTAGGAAAAATAAAAAGATAGTCAACTTGCAAGAAGAAATAAAAAGTCCAAGAATGATATGTTACAAATGCAGAAGGCCTTCAAGCACATGTATTTGTAAATACATTAGTCCTTTGCAAACTAAGACTCGTTTTATTATTCTTATGCACCCGAAAGAATACAAAAAAGAAAAAATCGCAACGGGACATATGACCATGCTTCAACTTGATAATTCAGAAATTATAGTTGGTGTCGATTTTACCAACAATAATCGTGTAAATGGAATAATTGCTAATGAGAAACTTACTTCTGTTTTACTTTATCCAGGTATTGATACTTTCAACTTATCAAAAAGGAAAAGTTCAGAATTGAATTCATTTATGGGTAATGCCCCACATATCTTCCTTATAGATGGGACCTGGTCTTGTGCCCGAAAAATGCTTAAACTAAGTAAGAACTTACAAAAACTTAAAAGAGTGAGTTTTGATAATACAGTAATTTCAAAATTTATTATCAAACAGCAACCAGCATCTCTTTGTCTTAGTACCATTGAGTCAGTTTATACGGTTTTAAATTTATTTATTGAAAGTGACTTAGAACAATGCGAAACGAAGGATTTCCTTATTCCTTTTGAAAAAATGATTGAGCATCAACTCGTATGTTTTTTAAAATCAAATGATAAAAACTATCGTTCCGCTGCGAACGGAGCGCTTATGCCTAAGGACAAGTACAGGAAAAATCCGGAGAGAATTATTGTTTTTGAAAATGAAAGTTAGAGATTTGGTTTGTTTTTACGAAAATGAAGGTTTGACTTAATATGGAAAAGGATTTAGTTTTGCTAGAGATTATTTCAAGATTTATAGTAAATTGGGAATATGAAATATATGACTTTTAATTATTGATGATTTCAAAATATTCTAAATTTAAATAACTGACCAATATTTCTATACTACACACGTTTTGAAATGCTGACTTATTCCTTTAATAATGGACATAGCAGCATAAGCAATAAAATAAAGCAATGAAATAAAGCAATGAAAAAAGTAATTCTATTTAGCTATGTCTTTAGCCTGTTCCTAATCGGATGTGATCATCAAGAAAAACCCCAACACAAAATTAGCAGTGCAAAGCAAGAAGTAGTCCAGCAAGTCATAGCAGACTTGACTAGAGAAGAGAAACAAGAAGCTGCTCAAGCAGTACGCAGTTTAATGAAGTCCTACAATAAAGCAATGGATGAATTAGATGCGGAAAAAATGCTAACTCATTTTATGGATTCTCCAGATTTTGTATACACAAGAAATGGAAAAAGAAAAGAGTATAAAGAATTTGTAGAAGGGTGTTATGGCATACCCAAAGCTTTTGAAAAAATTGAATGTAAGTATGATTCGATATACGTAGATGTAATGGCCAATGATGTCGCCATTGCTACCGTATCATTCGACGAAACCTTGACTCGAGTTAATAAACAAAAACTGGACATTGAAGGAACTATGTCTTGGGTAGCATTAAAAAGAAATGGAAAATGGTTGTTTATTAAAGGACATTCTTTTAAGGAGTTTTAAATAGACTGAATCTGACAAGTGGAAAGAAATTAATTCCAGTTCTGTAGATTTAATGTACACTATTTTACGAGTTCAATCTTTAACAAAACTACTTCAAGTATGATCTTGTCATTACTATTTGAGATTAGTTTTTTGAAAAATTTATACCTTTAAGTAACTTAAATAAATTTCTAATCAAAAATTCAACGAATGAAATTAACACAAATTATTCCATTAGGTTTTTTAGTTCTGTCCTTATCTTTTGCTTCTTGCAGTGATGATGAGCCTATAGACAACACGCCATTAATTGAAAAAATTGTTGGAGATTGGGATGCTGCAGAAGTTAGCAATGGTCAATCTTCCACTTTCAGTGTTTCAATTAGTCAAGCAAATGGCAATATTGACATTGATGACAAGAGATCGCCAGCCCCTGTTTACTCCATCGAAGGCTTCACTTTTCCTTTTGACGAAGAAGCAGAAACCTTTGAATTAGGAACAGTGAAAGGAGTAGTTGAAAGTGAAAATAGGATTACAATTGACTATCTATTTGGGACAGGTGCAGATGTTTATGATGTTGAACTTACATTGACACGATAAGGTGAATTATGGATCATGATTGAGAAGGAAGTAATTCTCTTCCGGATTCTAAAATTTGGAAAAATGCTAATGTAAAAAAGTAATGGAAAATCAGCTTTTTTAGTATTGGCAATTAAATAAATGGGGAATACGTCATTTGATGTGTTACCCTTTTTTGTTGTGTCAATGACCGAATGTTTTGACTTCATCTTTTACACTATATTGTATTGGTAAAGTTTTTATTCTATTAAAGTAATAATGCAAATTTTACTGTCCTACCTGCTGCAGCTGGCTTGCTTAATACAAAATAAATGAATTTTTTAATTCCTAATTTACATATTCTCCATCCTTAATAGATCGGCAAGATCTACAATCACAAGCTCTCCATCAAATCCCATTTATGTTAATGAGTTTCAAAAATCTTGTTAACGATTGTGACCCACTGGAATACCTACTAAAGCGCATGTATATTGCAATAGAAAAAATAGAAAATCTATCATAAAGATTGTTTCCCCTCTAAGCATCTGCGTCATAGACTACGACTTGTGCACAACGACATCATCAAATAAAAATTTATAATAAAAACTAAAATCACCTAAACATGAAATTCAAAAACATAGTTCTTATATGCACCTTGTGCTTTGCCTTTATCCAATTTATAAGCGGACAGGATAAACAAGACTTTGTATTTATAAAGGGAGACGATAATATCTCGGTAATCAAGGTAGGCTCGAGCACGGCTAAATGTTCTGTTGTTGAATATCCAAAATTTTTGGTATTGATTGATATCCCTTATATACCTATCCAAAAAAAGGATTCCATAAGAGTTGCTGATGAGCATTTCAATCCACTGATTCCTTTCATAGACAGTATATATTTAAATAAACCTATAAAGTATATTTTGAATACACATTCTCATGGTCACAGTTTATCCACCGCTATTCCTTTTATAAAAAATGGAACGAAGATCGTAACGGCAAAAGAGAATATAGAAATTTATGATAAAAGAGGACTCTTTGGTAAAGAAACAAGTAAAGGCTACGCGGAATCGATTATTCAGATTACATCTGATACCACGCTATTAGCCGAGACAACAAACCCAATTGAAGTCTTGCATTTGAAGAAGGCGGATTACAAAAGCATCCCTACAAAAACCTTTTTGTTTTTCAACTTTCCTAAACAAAAATTATTAGCAGCTTCTTGCATGGTTTATTTGACAGACCTTAACACAGCATATGGATATAAGGGGACGGTATTTAGTGATAGACTAGTCGATGCAAATAAAATTATAGCGGATAAGAATCTCACTGTTGAAAGGACCTTGCAATTGCATAGATCCAAAATGGAAAACGGTTTTGAAAAGCCTGCCATTTATTCTATAGCACACTTTCAAAATGTGTTGGAACATGGTTGGCATAGAAGAGCACTGTCTGAGCATTTTCAAAATATGACTTATGAAGAACTTACAACAAAAAAGGACAGCCTATTAAATTTCCTTGTCGGAAACAATATCTACCACATCATTTTAAATCATGCCGTTTATTCATTGATTGAGAAAAAGGAATATCAAAAGGCAGTTGCTATCGCACAAATTTTAATACTTTATGAGCCAGATAGATTTAATGAGATAGACACCTTAGGCGAAGCTTATTATAGCAATGGACAAATGGATATGGCCAAACATTATGATAGTATCTTGAAAGAGTCAAAAGAAAAAACAGAAGGATTGGGTTGGGAAGCATGGGAAGCTAATCAAAAGGAGAGACTAAAGGTTGGGAGCTGAGGTAGAAAGACCCCTTACAAAAACACAGCGCTTAGTGTTCGTAAGCGCTATGTTTTTGTAAGGTTAAAGGATGTCTTTAAAAAGTATAATTTTTGTAAATTTAGCTAGCTAATTTTTTGTAAATTTCTGAAAGCGATGATTAAAAGGGAGAATTAGCGATATAAGTTTATTGGCTGCAAGTGAGATAAATCAAATAATAAAAACATATACCCTTATTGTCTAAGAAGAAAGAAACTAACTAAAGTGAGAAAGATATACTTAACTGTAAATGTAAATGTCAATGACGATTGCTTCAATAATTTAAAGAACATCGAAAAATTGAATTTCGGTGAAATACCTTCAATAAGTGAATTAAAAAAGGAAAGAGGAGAAATAATCGCAGAAAGAATTATCGAAACAAAAGGTGATTTATTGATTGGATTTGCAATTCAAGAACTTGATCATCTTGTAAATATTCTCGAATTTCTAAAAGAGAAAGAATTATATATTTTGCGAATTTACCATGCTAATGACGAAAGACGAAAAGAGTCAATAAATGAATATAAAAAGAAATACGCAGTTAATTCTCGTTGGTTAGATAATCCTCTTGAATTTGTAATAATACAAGATAAAATATTTGAAAAAAAAGTAACTCAGATAAGAGAAGAAGCAATTAGAAATAACATTGATGTTTTGGCAATTTAAATTTAGAGAGAAAATCAAGATAATTAGAAAAACATACAAGCAATAAGATTGTCGTATAAAACTAGTGTTTACACAATGAAGACCCATAAAAAAAGCCCTGACAATTAAGCCAGGGCTAGTATTTTTTAACTCTTTGGTTAAGATTACGCTCCTAAGTAATGTTTAAGAAGCTTACTTCTTGACTTCGTTCGCAACTTATTAATTGCTTTGTCTTTGATTTGTCTAACTCTTTCACGAGTAAGACCAAATTTTTCGCCGATGTCTTCAAGTGACATTGGGTGTTCTACTCCAATACCAAAGTAAAGTTTGATGACATCGCATTGTCTGTCAGTAAGTGTACCTAAGGAACGATTGATCTCTTTGCTTAAGGACTCGCCATAAGCTAAGAAAGAATCAGTACCAGGAGTACCACCATTTTCTAGAACATCTAATAAAGAATTGTCTTCACCATCTACAAAAGGAGCATCCATAGATACGTGCCTTGCAGCAACGCCCAATGTTGTTTCTACTTCTTCTGTTGTGATTTCTAGCATTTCTGCCAATTCCTCTGGGGAAGGTTCTCTTTCGAACGCTTGCTCTAGTTCGGAAAACGCTTTGTTGATCTTATTCAAAGATCCAACCTTGTTTAGTGGAAGTCTAACGATTCTTGATTGTTCAGCTAATGCTTGTAAGATAGATTGTCTAATCCACCATACGGCATAAGAAATGAACTTAAAGCCTCTTGTTTCGTCAAATCGTTGAGCTGCCTTGATCAGGCCTAGGTTACCTTCGTTAATCAAGTCACTTAGTGATAAGCCTTGATTTTGGTACTGTTTTGCTACTGATACGACGAATCTAAGATTGGCTTTTGTCAATTTTTCGAGAGCTTCCTGATCACCTTGCTTAATCCGTTTGGCCAAATCCACTTCCTCCTCTGGGGTTAGTAAGTCGACCTTACCAATTTCCTGAAGATACTTTTCAAGTGATTGACTTTCACGATTAGTAATAGATTTTGTGATCTTTAACTGTCTCATTCAACAAATTTTAAAAAAACTAAAAAAAATGTCAACTCTAAAATTTACACTTAGAGTTGCAAGAGATATGAATCGGGAAAATAAAATGTGCTAAAGCAGATAGTTTTTCGATTTATGAGTGAACTTAGAAGTTATTTACCACTCGCTTAGCGTTAACAAATTTACACTAAATTTAAATCAGAATCAACACCACTTTTTAATTCATTTCATTTTTCTATATCTCTAACAACAGAACTATATTTTAAGTTGACTGAATAAATAAAAATTAATTATATATATAGCAACTAATGAACGGGGATTGTTTGAATAAATTTTGTTTTTAACTTAATAATTAGTATGTTCTGCCCGATTTAACATATATAAACAGAAAGCGTTATTTGATCCAGTGCATTTATGAAACGAATAAAGTTAGATTTAGAATTTATATTTAGAGCCTCTCCAACGATATTATATCAATTTTGGACAACGCCTTCTTGCCTAATAAGATGGTTTTGTGATGAAGTAGATATAAATGAGACGACTTATTCTTTCTCGTGGGATGGCTTTCCCGAACTAGCAACGCTAGTTGAAGATATAGAAGAAGAACGTATCAGATTTAAGTGGGAAGATGCTCCAGATGAAGAAGAATACCTTGAAATTAGGATGTCAAAATCTCCAGTTACAGGAGAAACCATTTTAGAAATCACTGATTATTGTGATGATAATGAACTAGCCGAGCAAAAGTTACTTTGGGAATCCCAAATTAAAAGACTCAGACAAGAGACCGGCGGTTAAGGACTAATAATTTGGTCTGTCAGAGATATTGAATATTGCCTCTCGACTTGCATATTTGCAACACCAGACATTACTTCTAGATTTTTTTAGCAGCAATTGTGACAAATTGCGCGTTATACTAGTGAATAAAAAATGCAGTTATATCTGCTTTTTCAATATGCACTATATACCATATCCTTGGTATTTCGGATGAACGAAAAACCCTATATATTTATTATATATTAACTAATATGTATTTTTGAAATGTATAAGTTGATTAATAACAAAAACAACAACACCAAATAAGTTTGTTCATTATTAAAAAACTTTTGGTATGATTACCTTTATTATTTTTGGAATAATTATTCTAGTAGTTTTAAAAAGCGCTGTTTTCTTAATTGCAAAGAAGATTAAATAAACTTATGCTTTTCGATTAGCTATTATTCTTTACTTCCAATCCAAGAGCTTTTGCTCTTTTTTTCCAGTTTTCTCTAGCTAAGGCTTGCATATCATTTTGATTATCCATCTCGTCAACAATCTCTAAGCCAAGCAAAGTTTCGATCACATCTTCCATAGATACAACACCTTCTACACCGCCATATTGATCCATAACTAAAGCAATCTGCTCTCTTTCTTCCATTAATTTATTGAATAAATCTGGCACCGGCAAGGAGTCCTTAACCATCACAATGTCTCTTTTTAAACTAGCTATTGGCTCGTCTCCTTTATTCTCAAGCAAAGCAGCTAAGAACTCGTCCTTTAAAAAATAACCTTCTACATTGTCAATACTATCTTTGTAGATTGGTATTCTTGAAAATCGAATAGACTTATTTTCATTATAATATTCTTTTAAAGTGGTAGTTGCTTGAGCAGCTGCCATAACTGTTCTTGGGGTAGTAATGTCCTGGGTCTTTATTTTGTCAAAGCTTAACAGATTTCTGATGATCTTAGATTCTCCCTCTCTAAATACCCCTTGCTTTTCGCCAATATCTGTCATAGTTGCAAAATCAGTTCTACTTAACACAGATTTGCCCTCTTCATTCTTTAAAGCTTTAGTGATTAATTGAGACACCCAAATGAATGGAGTTAACAATAAAGAAATAAAAGCTATTGATTTAATAGTGAAAGGAGTCAAACTCTTCCAATAGTTTGCACCTAATGTTTTAGGAATAATCTCAGATAAGATCAAAATGGCTAAAGTCATTAAAACAGCAACAACTGCCTCCCAATTAAAAGGCAATTCTATGCTTCCCATCATTAAATTTGCTTTGCCAAATACTTTTCCAGCTTGTGCACCAACACCAATAGCACCAACAGTGTGTGCAATGGTATTTAAGGTTAGAATGGCTGACAAAGGTTTGTCAATTTCTTCTTTAAATTCTTTTAGTTTATGGCCTACTTTGGTATCTTTTTGTAATTCGATTTCTACATAAGAAGGTGTCACACTGAGTAGGACTGCTTCCCAAATAGAGCATAAAAATGAAAATAAAATGGATACTAGAAAGAATATAATCAATAAAGTCATGTGCTGTATTTATGGTACAAAGATAACAAAGACTAATACTTTAGGAACTTCTACTAGCTACATTCTTTCTACTTAAGGAAATTTTCAAATTTCTTAAGCGAATGGACTGTATTTACAAAGAATTTGACCTCTATTTTTGGAGTTTAGAAAGGGCTATTCAGAAGTATGGCTATGAATGCCAGAGGCCGCAAGGAAACAACTGGCATTCGAGGAGAACCTTGTTTTTCGGGCATCATCGCATATTAATGAGGTAAAGAATACCCAAAAAAAAAAGCGAGCTCTAATGAGCCCGCTCCTTAATCTTTAAATAAAACTTATCCCTTATTTGATAGCGATTTTCTGAAAGGGAATAAGAACCTCACCATTTTCCATATTATTTGCCTTTCTAATAGCCTCTACCGTAGTATTGTACTTTTTGGCGATAATTTCAATGGTTTCTGATTCAGTTACAGTGTGTATAGTATGAGAAGTAGTGTTATTTGAGATAATTTTTTCTGCTGGTGGAGGCAATATTTCCTTTGGTTGTTGTACGGTTACCTCTCCAGCTTTTTCTACATTTATTATTGTTGTCGGCTTTTCCTTTTTAACAGTAGCAGACAATACAGTTGTTGATTTGCTGATAACTGGAGGAGCAGCTGTCGTAGGTTGTACTACTGCAGGTTTAGCAGGTTGTGCAACTGCAGGCTTTGTAACAGGCTTAACAACTGTTGGGACATCTGCTTTTAACTTTAATTTCATACCAGGTTGCAGTGCATCTGAAATCATTCCATTAGCTTGCTTGATATTGGCAACAGTAGTATTATATCTCTTTGAAATAGAATAAAGTGTTTCTCCTGCATTAACAATATGGTATGTTGGAGCACTAGCATTTCCTTTGCTAACTAAATCGTTTGCAGGTACAATAGCTTCGAAAGTAAGCGGAGTAACTTGTACCAAAGTTCCAATACTGATTGTATTGTCATTGTCAATATTATTCCATTTTCTCAATTCATCTATGCTAACATTATACATTTTAGACAACCTGTACAACGTTTCTCCTTTCTGAACCAGGTGTTGGTTTGCAGCTGGAATGCTTTGTTGATTGGATACAGCAGTCTTTTCGATAACAATCGGATTAGCTTCTTTGTAAATGATTTTCGGATCTTTATAAACTACCTTTGGGGCAGAATCTTTATAAACTACCTTTTGTTCCGCTTGCTTTGTGTTTATGCTTGCTAATACAGTTTCGATGGTGTCTCTTACTTGAGCTTCGGTATAAAGTATTTCAGCTCCTTTGTCATCTCTTCCTTCCATCGTACCTTTTGTGTAGGTGATACCACCACAAATACCTTCAGCTGGCAAACCAGTATTTCTATCATAGTAAAATCCTCCTTTATCTAAGTCTTTGTAGATATGACTACAAGCTGATTCTTCAACAAGTGTAGGCAATACTGCTTTTGCTTTTGCAGCCTTCGCTTTAGGAGTCGTTGCTTTTGCCGTGGCTAGAGAAGTAGCTGGCTTTATAGATTTAGCTTTTGCCTTCGGCGCTGCTTTTGTATCTAAACCTGCAACTTCTATTACTTTCTCTTTTTTAGCAGCAGCTTTCTTTTTAGGTTTTGCTTCAACAAGTTGCATTTCTTCATCCCCATTGCACATGATCTCCATGTAAGTCAAAGCTTCTACACCATTTATCTTTGTTAACTCGTATTGTTTAACTAGTTTTTTGGTCTTTCTATCAATTACATTCTTTTTGACAAGGCCTAAATCTGGTACAAATACCAAACCATGGTTATCTTGGTTTTTTTGACGAGATTCTTTCTTAAAATGATATTCAGAAGGACAAGTTTCATCATTTCTAAAGGAGAAAGAAACTTTAGACTTTACACCAAATGTCAATAAGTTTGCCTTAGTATCATTTATTTGATAATTATAGTTAAACCCATAATCTCTGTCTGCATAAGTAATTTCATCTTCAAAGCTGAAAAAGTATTCTCCGTATTGTACTGGGCTAACACTATATTTTTCTCCAACTTTTTTAACTATGAATACTTCATTGCTATAGGAATTTATTTTTTGTACAAAATCTTCATTGAAAGTAATTTCGGAGCAAGAAATGGTATTTTTTGGTTCAACTCTTAACAACTCATCATTGTCTTCTCCGACATTAAGATATACGAACTCAGAAGCAGAGCTTTTGACCCTGTAGCTGATATATTTACCACTTAAGTCAAAGTTTTTACCATTGAAAGTCTTGACATTATATACCAATCTTTCTAAGCAAGTATCATCAAATTTGATGTGTATTTGTTCAGCTTTTAGCATAAAACCAATACTAAGTAATAGGGCAAATAGGATTAACTTTTTCATTATTGAATGAAATTTGGATTATAGAATAAATAATAATAGATAGTAGATAACTTTGCTAGAAAGTTAAAATAAGGAAGGAATCTCAGTTAAAATATATGTCAAAAATAAATTATATATATTAGAATACAAACTATTTAGTACAAAAGCTTAAATGTATTTTCTAAATAGATTAGTTTAAATTTGCATTCCATAATAATAAGAACAACATGTCAGATAAATTAAAATACGAATTGAGAGGCGTCTCTGCATCAAAGTCAGAGGTACATGCTGCCATCAAGAATTTAGACAAAGGCTTATTTCCTACTGCGTTTTGCAAAATTTTGCCAGACATCATGGCGATGGATCCGGCTTATGTAAATATAATGCATGCAGACACAGCTGGTACTAAAACCAGTTTGGCCTACATGTATTGGAAAGAAACTAATGATCTTGATGTTTGGAAAGGTATCGTACAAGACGCTATTGTGATGAATGTGGATGATATGGCTTGTGTAGGTTGCTTCGATCAAATTGTTCTTTCTTCTACTGTTGGAAGAAATAAGAACTTGATAGATGGTGATGTGATTAAAACAATCATCCTTGCAGCGGTATCTTTTAAAGAAAAAATGGCTAACTATGGTATTAATCTTCATTTAGCGGGAGGAGAGACAGCTGATGTTGGAGATATAGTGAGGAGTTTGGATGTTGGATTCACAACTTTTGCTAGACTTAAGAAGGAAGACCTGATTGTAAACAATATCAAAGCTGGGCAAGTGATCATTGGCTTAGCCTCTTATGGCCAATCCAATTATGAAGAAAAGTATAACAGTGGAATAGGTAGTAATGGATTAACATCTGCCAGGCATGATGTATTAGATAAGAGCCATTTGACCAAGTTTAGAGACAGCTATGATCATAATACCCCAGAAGAAGTATTGTACACTGGATCTAAGAAGTTGACAGATACAATTGAAATTGATGGAAAGAATTATAAAGTCGGTGATTTATTATTATCTCCAACTCGTACTTACCTTCCTGTTTTCAAGAAGATAATTCCTTTATTTAAAGAAAATATCCATGGAATTATCCATTGTACTGGGGGAGCGCAAACCAAGGTTTTAAAATTTGTAAAAGGGGTGCATATTGTTAAAGATAATTTACTTCCGATCCCTCCTGTCTTTAAGATGATTCAGGCAGAATCTCAAACCAATCTCAAGGAGATGTACCAAGTATTTAATATGGGGCATCGCATGGAAATGTATGTAGATCCTTCGGCGGCTCCTGGGATACTTGAAGAGGTAGCAAAGTTTGGTATTGATGCACAAATTATCGGAAAGGTTGAAGCGAGCTCAGATACTAGATTGACAATCACTCATGGCGATCAAGTCTTTGAATACATACCCGAATAGAAAGAAGACTTATTAAGTAGAAGAGATTTATTGTTTAGGGGTAAAATCTGTAATAAAAAATATGTATTTACGTTATAAAACCCTATTTTCAAGGTTTATAATAGTAATTCAAAGGTGATCAATAGTTCTAATTTAGCAATCTCATTTTGCTTTCTTTTAATACTTGGCTTAAATAATCTATTTAGCCAATCAGTATCCGCTACACCAGAGTTCCAACTTAATTCTGCCAAACAAAATATTTCCATCACAGGCAGTATTCAAGACATTACAGATTATTCTATTTTTTTGAAATATGTAAAAAATGAAATTTCTAACAAAGAAGAATCATTTGAATTACCTGTTCTGAAAGATGGTAGTTTCGGAATCGATTTTCATCTAGTCAAATCAACAGTAATTACTGTCAGTTATTCGGGTCAGAATTTTCTACTTTATTTGGAACCTGGAGATGATCTGAGCCTTGACTTTAAAGCCGATGATATATTGAATACTATAAACATCAATGGAAGAGGTTCTGAACAGAATAATTTTTTGATTGCTGAACGCAAAAAGTTTGACCAAATGGACTACAATTTCATAATCTATGAAATGTCCATCTTAGGACCTATGGGTTTTAAATCTTTTATGGAAAAAATTCTTGAAGAAAAAAATAATTTCTATTCAAGTTATGACGCAACATTACAAAGAAAATTTTCAGTAGGATTCAAACAATACATCAATAATGAAAATATTTATTGGAATGCTTTACAACTTCTAAATTACAGAATTGAAAAACCTCTTCTTTCAGGAGGACCGGTTCCAATGAGTCTCCCAGAATCTTATTACAGTTTCTTGGATAATATAGAAATTTGCAATGCTAATGCCCTCCCTAATAAATCGTACACGGAATTTTTAGAGGAGTATCTTAAATACAAAGCGGAGCAAAAAGATATCAGCAAAATTAATTTCCAACAAATAGAACTAGAAATTGGCAAAACATTTGTCTTAGAAGAAGATGGCACAAGGGTGCAATTACCTTTGGGGTCTACCATTAATATACTCAAGGAAAAAAAAGGAATAAGTACGACATTTAAGAATGAGGTTGATAAGGATACTCGTTTGTCTGATTGGCTTTACATTGGTTTGCCTGATGGAAGAAAAGGATGGATCACAGAAATTGGGCTTGAAAAATCTAATCCTGGGATTACAAAAGATAAGAAAATAGAAAGGTATGCTGTAGCAAGGTTTCACAATCTACATTTACTAAAAGATCCAACGGAGGAAGAAATTGTAGGCTATTTAGGACTAGGGGAAGAATTAACTTATTTTCATTTAAAAACTTCAGAAAATCATTTTTATAAATTCAATGGAATTCCATACCACGATTTACTTTGTAAAGTCAAAACCAAAAAAGGCGTAGAGGGCTGGGTATCAGAATCCACTTTGGAGTTTAGAGAAAGAATCGTCCATGGGGAGCAAAAAGATGAAGCGTATATTTATTCCCTAACAGATACATCAGATTCTAGGAAATACTTAGAAGGGGAAGTTTTGTTTTATTCTTTAGCAAAGGCTTTGTTTTGGAAAATGCAATTGGAAGAAATTTCAAATCTCGGAAGAGAGCTTGCTGCTTATAAGGCAATCAACCCATATGAACAGTTTAACAAAATTTTGAAAGCTGAATTTGATGTAGCCCAATTAAAGAATAAAGGTAACGGATCCTATGTTGAAAATTATGCCTTTAGCAATATCTCAAATGCCGACATAGTCGGAATAGTAAAACAATTACCCTTCGAAGATAAGAAAGTATATGCCAGTAGAAGTCTACGGGCTAAAAAAGTAACAGCCAAAAAGTATGTTGACATACCATGCCTTCTTTCAAAAAGTACAAAATCTACCATGCGCTTAAATGGTAAGATTGAAAATGCCTCCAGCAATTTAATTACACTGCGTGTGCTGCATGAAACAATCACTTACAAAGAAGAATTAATTGAAATCACAACTGATCTAGCGGGCAATTTCAATCTAAATTTGGATTTGGAAAAACCAGCCATTGCAACACTTCAGGTAAACAATGATTTCGAAACATTTTATATAAAACCAGGTGAAGAATTGGTGGTTAATTTTGACGCCAATGCGCTGGGTACTACTTTGTTTTTTGGTGGAAAGGATGACGTGTTGAACAATATGCTCATGCATTTGCAACAAACCTTTGGGCAAGAAATAGAGTCTCTCCAGAAGAATGAAAATTCCTACAACTTTAGTGAGTATAAAAATAAGTTGACTGATTTGTGGAAAAAACAATGCAGCTACTTTACCAAACTGCTTAAAAAAACAGATCTCCCATCGGATGATAAAGATTTTATTCAAGCAGAAATTGATTTTAGCTACGCATTGAATTTAATGTATGGTCTCAATAATAAAAATTTGGGACCTGATAGTGATTCTTTCGATAGGTCGAAATATAAATTTTTAAATCAGATCCAAGTATCCAGACAAGATGTAATTGCAAACCAAAACTATGTTGAATTTTTACATACTTATTTCGACTACTTAAGCAAACTCCCAGAGAATTCAAATTCTGATATTGCCGAACTAGCAGAAATGTATTTGACAGGTGAACCTCTAAATTATGTTCAAGCCAAAGAATTGGCCAAGCAATGCAAATTAGGAAAAGCCTACGAAGCTGGAAATTCAATAAAAGCATATTTAGAAAAATCTGAAGAGGAACAATTCAATCAAATTTTGAGGATTGTCTATAATGAGACAAAAGAATTAAACGAAGGCGCACTTGCTCCCAACTTTAGCTTAGCAGATATTGATGGCAACATGGTAAGCTTATCTGATTACAAAGGCAAGGTTGTATTTATAGATTTTTGGGCAACCTGGTGCAGACCTTGTATCAAGATGATGCACTATAATCAGGAGTTGAAAGATTTTTATAAAAACAAAGATGTGGTCTTTCTTTTTGTAGCCATGGATGAAGACAGTGCCATTTGGCAAAACTATGTTGAAACGAATGCCTTAACTGGTACCCATATAAATGCAAATAATGGAAAGGGTTATCTTTCTGATATTGCTAAATTGTACAAAGTCAGAAGACTCCCATTGTCTATCTTGATTGACCAAGAAGGCCGGGTAGCTTACAACCCATCTGCTGCTCCAAGCAGCAATAGAATTTACAGCCAGATCAATGCTTTGTTGGCGAATCCAAAGTTTTAGTCAAAAATTCAATTCGGAATTTTTTTTTCTCGATTACAATTTTGCACTAATATTGATGACAAGTTCATTATTTGAAAGAGGCTTATTGAATGGTTCAATTTATTAAAGCAATCTGTGTTATTGAAGTAATCTGTAAGATTTCTCCACTCCACTGGCCTCCATTCTGCTCCGGTCGAAATTTAAGGAAAAACATAAGGTAGATCCCTTCATTCCGCTGCGCTCCAGTCCCGGAGGCAAGCTCAAGGGCAGGCGGGATGACAATCAATTGAAAGAACAAAGTTGTCCTAGATAGCACCTTAATAATGCTTTGCTTGTAAATTTATGGTAATACCAATAAGTCATCAATGTTGGAATAGAAACTTGTCATCCTGAGCGGAACGAAAGTGGAGTCGCAGGATCAACTGCTTTTCCATTATTAATTTCGACTGGAGCGGAGCGGAATGGAGAAATCTTAGATCGCTTTAAGAAAGAACTGAAGGTTCGTCTTTCCATTCTGCTGCGCTCCAGTCCCCGAGGCAAGCTCAAGGGCAGGTGGGATGACAAAAAAATCCAAGACCTTGAAGCCCATAATAAGAATAAAACATACGATGGCTCTTGGATATCAAAGCATGGCCTCGTTATTCTTGAAAAGTGGTAATAACAATAAGTCATCAATGTAGAAATAGAAACTTGTCATCCTGAGCGGAACGACAGTGAAGTCGAAGGATCAACTGCTTTCCCATTATTAATTTCGACTGGAGCGGAGCGGAACGGAGAAATCTTAGATCGCTTTATCCCTCGACTACACTACGTTTCGCTCGGGATGACAATCAATTGAAAGAACAAAGTTGCTTAGGTCGCTTTAAGAAAGAACCGAAGGTTGTTCTTCGATTCCGCTGTAATCGAACGTTTGCCTACTCGCTTTTCCCTAATTCCTTCCCTACGACACCCCAATATAATTATGAGGTGTAATCTGCTTCAACTCATCTTTCAAAAGATCGCTAACCTCCAATCCATCTATGAAAAAGTGAAGATCTTCTTTGTTGATTAACGACTTCCCTCTCGTGAGCTCTTTGAGCGCTTCATATGGATTAGGGTAAGCTTCTCTTCTAAGAATATTTTGAATGGCTTCAGCGATCACCATCCAGTTTGAATCGAGATCCGCGTGAATTTTATCCTGGTTGACGAGCAATTTTTTCATGCCCTTCAAAATAGACTTGAAGGCTATCAAAGTATGGGCCATAGGGACACCAACGTTTCTCAAAACGGTGCTGTCTGTGAGATCTCTCTGCAACCTAGAAATTGGCAGTTTGCCAGCTAAGTGATTGAATAAAGCATTCGCCATACCCAGATTACCTTCTGCGTTTTCAAAATCAATAGGATTTACTTTATGTGGCATGGCAGAAGAACCAACTTCACCAGCAATTACCTTTTGTTTAAAGTACTCCATACTCACATAGGACCAAATGTCTCTTGAGAAATCAACCAATATGGTATTAATACGCGCTAGATTTTGAAAGACAGCAGCCATGTTATCATAGTGGGCGATCTGAGTGGTATACTTGGAGCGCTCCAGACCTAAGTATTCATTTACAAAATGATCCCCAAATTTTAACCAATCAATGCTAGGATAAGAAACAACATGCGCGTTGAAGTTACCGGTGGCACCACCAAATTTTGCGTAGATGGTAAGAGATTTCAATTGCTTCACTTGTACGTTCAGTCTTTCTACAAATACTCTAAACTCTTTTCCCAAGGTGGTTGGCGAAGCTGGCTGACCATGAGTTCTAGCCAACATCGGGATTCCGGACCAATTGCTAGCCAAGGCTTCTAGTTCCTCAATCAATTCTTTGATCAATGGATAGTAAATTTCTTCTATGGCATTCTTTATCAATAAAGGGGTAGCCGTATTGTTTATGTCTTGAGAAGTGAGGCCAAAATGTATGAATTCTTTGTACTCTTGAATCCCAATTTCGTCAAACTTCGTTTTTAGGTAATATTCAACAGCCTTGACATCGTGGTTGGTAACTTTTTCAATTTCCTTGATTTTAATGGCGTCTTGAAGGTTGAAATTTTCAAAAAGCGCATTTAGTTGTTCCACCTTATCATCATCAAAGGCTTCTAGCTGAGGCAATGGAGTTTGAACCAAGGCGATGAAATATTGGATCTCAACAAAAACTCGATACTTGATAAGTGCATATTCAGAAAAATATTCTGAAAGTTCCTTAGTTTTCTCAGCGTATCGGCCATCAATGGGAGAAATTGCATTAAGCATAAAGTAAATTTTAACTAATATTGAGGATATTCCCGAACAAAAGAATCATACTTTTGCAAAAGTAATTAAATAGCTCGTTGTTGATCAATAATAAATCGATTTTTACTTTGAATTGCTTCATGAAATTAAGTCAATTAGCCTTTATCCTGCTTTTTATTTTTGGCAGCCAATCAATAGTTGCTCAAATCAACGTAGAAGGGACCGTCCGTTCTACTAAAGGTTCCAATATATTGATATCAGCTTTTAGCGAAAATAGCCACCATTTGGTACCTGTTAGTGATGACGGAAGCTATTATGCGCGATTACCTAGGTTTGAAGAGTGTTTTCTGGTTTTTTATTCCATTAATAGTCAAGCGAAGATTTATAGTTTTAACACAGATGAGTCTGCCTCTCAAAGCATTGATCTGGATGTAGTCGTTGATGGAGAAAAACCAGCAGCAAACCAGCATTTAAGTTCAGGACCCGTGAAGCGAATCGTTACGGATGGGTATGCATATAAAACGTCTAAATTCAATTTGGATGAAGTTTCAGACAAGGCCAAGTTTGCTAGTTTAATGGCCTCCGTTTCAAAATCCTTAGATAATTTTTATAAGAAAAGTATTTTACCACCAGAGAAGATTGGTTATTCTGCCAATACAACGGATACCCAAATAAGAAAATCAGAGCATAAGCTAGGAGAAGAAATTTACATTTTGCTTACCAAAAAACGTTCTTTAGCAGAACATTTAAAACAGCTCAATGCGCAGTATGCGAGTTTGGATCTCGAATCAGATCTTAAAACATGTGAATTTGAATTCACCTTGCTCAAAAAAGAAGCAACTTATGCAAAGGTGGTTTATAATCTTTCTGAAAAAGAATATCAAAAAGAAAAATTGATTATTCGAAGGAAAGAAACAGCAGGATCGAACACCACAAACAGGGTTGTAGACGATGCACAGAAAAAAACAATAAGAAATAAAAAATTGTACGAGATCGCCTCCTTAAATATGAAAAACAAACAGGCCGATTGTTGGGAAGTCAGATTGCAAAAGGAGATTGATTTTGAAATACAGAAAGGGGATTCCGCCAATTCAGAAAAGGTAAGTATTCGAAGAATAGAAATTGACAATGTAAGAATGCATAAGCGATATGAAAATGCCAAGCAATTATATAAGCAACACAACAGCTTAGCAAATGATTACACCGGCAGAGATCGTGTGGTTCAATTGGCCAATGCCCAAAAGTATATTTCAGAACAAGCCCAGATCAAACTGTATCAATCCGACAACGAAGTCTCAAAATGGAAAATACGTGTGCAGAGCAATCCTTCTTTTGGCAAACAATTGAAGATGGCTGAGAACGAGTATTTGAAGCAGCGGGAGTATGCCTTTCAAGCCGAAATGGCCTACCTGGAGCATATGTGGTATCTTAGAGATCGTCCACAAGTAAAAGATGTATTGGATGATCTATTTACGAGACAGAATGGATTGTTGGCCATCGTCCCTTTAAACCGTCCAGAGGAGGAACAAATCGAAGAAGAAGTAGTAGAAGAAACAGTAAGCGATGCAGAATTACTTTCTAATGTAAAAATCGAAAGTACAACAACGGAGTTGGGAAGAAACAAGCGCTTGACTTTTAAGCAGGATTATTATGAGATAAAGGTAGATAAGAAGGGGAGAAGAACTTATACTAAAAATGGAAAAGCTGTCACCAGACTTACCTATGAATTCGAAACAAAAAGAAAATTTGGGGAGATCATAGAGAATGTAGTAGAGGAAGAAAGAAGAAAAAAGCTCTGGGATTTATTTAAAAAGAGGATTCAATGAAGTTAGATATATTGGCGATAGGCGTTCATCCAGACGATGTAGAATTGAGTTGCTCTGGCACTTTGCTAAAGCATATTGAAAAAGGATATAAGGTTGGTCTACTTGACTTGACCGAAGGAGAATTGGGTTCTAGAGGTTCTGGAGAACTAAGAAAAATAGAAGCCGAAAACTCGAGGGTAATGATGGCAGCCTTATGCCGCTACAACCTAAATCTTGGCGATGGATTTTTCACCAAGGAAAAAGAAAGTATACTAAAAATTATAGAAATCATCAGAGCCACACAGCCTGATATTGTGCTAGCCAATGCACTCAAAGACCGACATCCCGATCATGGGCGAGCTGCTGAATTGACAGCAAGGGCCTGTTTTCTTTCTGGATTAATCAAGATCGAGACACAAGATCCTGTAAGCAAAAAGGCACAAGATAAATGGCGACCTCAAGCAGTTTATCATTACATCCAAGACGAACAATTGACGCCAGACTTTGTGGTTGACATAACAAGTCATATAGACAAAAAGATGGAGCTCATTTTGACTTACAAATCTCAGTTTTTTGAAGCCAACTCAGATGCCTACGCTAATGAGCCTAAGACTCCGATTTCTGGCAAAGATTTTATGGATTTTATGAAAGCCAAGGGTAGGGTGTTTGGGAGATCTATTGGTGTTGATTATGCCGAGGGTTTTAATGTGGGGAGGATATTTGGGGTGGATGATTTGTTTGATTTGAAGTAGAAGCATATGAGTTCGTAGAAGGTTTATATAAGGGTAAAGTCATATAAGTATAATGCAATAGTTAATTAAGATCTATTATGCTTGGCTAAATATTTCAAGCCTAATTCTAATCCATAGCGATAGTCTTTTTTAAGCGTACTAATGGAATAAGTATAAGTTGTACTTTTTAGAAAGCGTTTAGGAGCAATTTGTTTGATGACAAGATCTTTTGGTGGATTGATTATAAATTCAATACTTTCATTGTACTTTTCATGACTTCTTTCAAAACAGTTTGCCAAGGCTTTGTTGTCTCGAAAATAAAAGCTGCCAAAATAGTCAGGCCAACTTTGGGCGATTTTAACATTAATAGGGGAGGTCCGAATAAGGAGTATTTCTTTCGCACCATTTTCATAGGCACGTTGAACAGGTAGCGGATCACTCCATCCTCCATCCATATAAAAAGTACCGTTAACTTTGTGTTTGCCTTTGGTGACAAAAGGTAAAGTAGATGAAGCTACTAAACAATCCAACCAATTCTTTTTAGTAGGTTGCAAGTAAACTGGGTTTCCATTTTTTATTTTCGTAGCTACTATTTCTACAATTTTATTTTTTGTGTTTTTAGCGGCAAGGTCTAAATCTAATGGAATAATATCAGAAGAAATTTTTCTTAGATATTCAATGTTCATATACCCTTCATTGGAAAGTACACGATTCATTTTGACAAATTCTTTATCCTTTGCTAGTAGCAACAAGCCATCAATACAGGCATTAAATTGATTGCTTAATAGATAAGACAGCGCAACAGACCCTCCAGAGTTACCAATGAAATAATCAAAAGGTAAATACTTGTGAGTGATGAATAAATCTACAATTCCTGCAGTAAATGCCGTTTTAAAGCCACCTCCTTCGATTAGTAATGCGCTGTGTTTACTCATGAAATTATCCTTGATAAATGGTGAAAAACAAAATAACTTTAATAGTTGTTTCTATCAGCTTCTGACCTGAATCCACATCCTTTTCCCTCTTTAATATCTACAGCTTGTAAGCTACCTAATCTAAAGCGCAAAGGTATTTTTGATTTCGCTTCTATCTTGTCTTCGATCAAACAGAAAAACGCAGGACTATAAGGAAGGGCTAATGAAGCTGGATTTGTGGACTTTACTTGGGCATTGTCAAGCATGATGTTCCTAAGCTCATGTTGCTTGTGGAAATCCGTTTTCACAACAGAAGATTCAAGCTTTAGCTGCGCTTGAGTAGCACTAGCAAAGAATAGAAAAACAATAATAAACTTATGCTTTAGCAGCATCTTCATGTTTAGTTTTTTTTGAACCTTTATAAAGGTCGTAATTTAAAAAACGACATTCAAGTTTTCCGTTGTATAAAACGATTCTTTTGCTTGTTCTAAGACCAATTGATTTGATGGCATCTGCATTGGAGGAGATAATCCAGGCTTGGTATCCG
>CALIIW010000233.1 GCA_938018185.1 uncultured Saprospiraceae bacterium | reverse complement strand
ATATCATCCGGCTGAAAATTCATCCTTAGGTCTTTAGTAGGCTTGTAAGTGGCTTTATGCTCTACGGCGAGAAAATGGATGTCATCATTTCCTAAGTTGGTAAATCTATGTGTGAAAGGCTCGATATGATTTTCGAATTTTCCACCAGTGTATAGATCTGGAAGTTCAACTTCTCGTGCTTCTTTGCCTTCATCTTGCAGCTGCATTTTGCCTCCTTTCAAGGCGATATAAGCATAATTGTATTTATGCGTATGCATATCTGCTGCTTCGCCAGATTTAGCTATAATTTCAATTACATTTAGGTATTCATTTTCTAGGACTAGCTTATGCAGTTTTTCTTCATGAACTGGAATTTGACTAAATAGGAATTGACCAGTAAAAGCTAGGATGAAGAAGATTAGTATTGGTTTCATGAATCAAGTATAGGAATAACTTAATAAATAGCATCAACTATAAGTTGAGAACTTTGTTTTAACTTTGGTCATCAAAATAATAAAATTTGGATTCAATTACGCAGATAGTTTTAGGGGCAGCCGTAGGAGAGGTTGTCATGGGGAAGAAAGCAGGAAATAGAGCGATGCTATGGGGTGCAATTGCCGGCACTATTCCTGATCTAGATGTAATGGCCAATTTTGTGGCAGATGATCTGACAGCATTGGCTTTTCATCGAGGTATATCGCATTCCATATTCTTTGCCGTCACGGCACCTATTCTCTTCGCTTTCCTTACCGAAAGATTTTACAAGAGTGGTTTATATCAAGAGAAGATCTATAAATACATCGCCGTTTTCCTTTGGACCTTATTTGTAGGGGTCGTTCTGTTGGGCATCAACTACATACCCTATTCCACCTCAGGAAACTTAAATTTTTATTTGTTAGGAGGATCTTTATTTGGTTTATTGGGATTGTTATACCTTTTTTATAGTAACTATTTGTCCAAACAATTACAAGAGGTAAACCTTAGCTGGAAAAATTGGTATTGGCTATTCTTTTGGAGCATATTCACGCACCCCTTATTAGATTGCTGTACCACATATGGGACACAGTTGTTTCAGCCCTTCTCTGACTATCGAGTCGCATTGAATAATATTTCAGTAGCTGACCCACTATATACAGTCCCCTTTGCCATTTGTCTCATCATAGCCAGATTTTTAACAAGAGGATCAAAGCTGCGGTTTTGGGTCAATTGGGCAGGCTTGATCATTAGTTCTATTTATATGGTATGGACAGTGACTAATAAATTTAAGATGAACAAGGTTTTTGAAAAGTCTCTTGCAAAGCAAGAGCTTCAATATTCGAGGTACACAACATCACCTACCATATTCAACAATGTACTTTGGACCGGGACTGCTGAAGGGGACTCAATGTTTTATCAGGGTTTTTATTCCTTATTGGATAAGCAAGAAGAGATTTTAAAATTTAATAAAATACCAAAGAACCATCACCTTGTAAAAGATAAGATGGATACCAGGCCCATGCAAGTTCTACCTTGGTTTTCAAAAGATTATTACTGCATCAAAGAGGGAGAAGGCGATACCCTTAAGTACTACGATCTCCGATTTGGGACCGCAAAAATCGAACCTGATGGAAGCGATGGAGATTTTATTTTTGGCTTCAAACTGTATGAAAAAGACGGTGAGTTTGTAGCAGAGGAAGAAGAACCACCTAGACCTGGCGATGGAGAGATTGGCAACGTGTTTGAGGAACTTTGGAGCCGGGTGAAAGGGATTTGATTAAGGTGATAAAGCAGATTAAGCTTATAAAGCTTAAACAGAAAAACAAAGAAAGTAGAAATTAAAGTAAAAAGTATAAAGGATAATTCTTCCTGTGTTGAATAAAAATAACTGTAGGGATGTGATTTATTGCGTACTCATGACCAACACATTTTGCTTTTGTCTTCGCCATATCAAGTAGTATCTTAATTGCCTATTTTTCAAAGCCTCTATTCTCCGAAAGTCAAACTTTATATAATCTTTACATTCGATTAATTTACATGTAATTGTATTAACTGTTCCTTCCAATTCACATCACAAAAGCCACAAATTTGCAGATGTAACGCTTAATTGATAAAATTCGATTCAGCATATTATTCATCTTTAAATAAAATTAGCATGAAAGTAAATATCACATTACTCCTAGCAATCCTATTGCTGCTCTCTTGTATTGGAACATCCTTCAGTCAAAATTATTCAGACCAGACGCAAATTGCAGTCATACAAATTGACACCAAGGGATTTGTTTTAGAACCAAAACTTATGGGGAATATTGCCAGAATAGAATTGGAGAAGCTCAAAAAATTTCAAGTTATGGACAAATATGATGTGGATTATATTTTCGATAACAACGATTTTAATTTAGAAAAATGCTTTGGAACCTTATGTACCGTTGAAGCTGGACGATTACTAAAAACGGACAAAATGCTAACTGGGAGTGTAGAGGTTATTGGGGAAAGCATCCTAGTAAGTCTCCGAATAATTGATGTGGGAACTGGGAGTGTTGATCAAACAGAAGTCATGGATTTTTTGAATAATAAATCTCAAATTCAGAATATGATCGGACTTACATTGATGAAAATGCTTGATGAACCGATGGATCAAAATTTACTTTCAAAACTAACTAAAGAAGATGACTATGAAAGCACTATTAATTCACCAGAGTCTACCCGTTTAAACTTAAGTGGCCCAAGAATGGGGCTGATTACTTATACTGGTGAAGTGAATTCTATACTACAGGCAAACAAAAGTGAAGGGGGCTTTGATCTATTCCCATACATGTTGCAATTCGGTTACCAGTTTGAAGTCAAGTATCTGAACGAAGGTGACTTCCAAGCCCTGTTCGAATTCATCCCAATCATTACTGGACTTGACCAAGGAAAGTTTATCCCAAGTATCACTATTCTGAATGGATTGAGAAGCAACCGCATGGGCTTAGAGTTTGCTTTCGGTCCTACTTTCTTTGTTACTCCAACAGCAGATGGATACTACGATGAAGAAGGTGATGGTAAGTGGCATCTAGAAGAAGAATGGCGTATTGATAATATTGGAATAGAAAACCCAAATGAAATAGTAAACAGACTAGATAGCCGTGGTGATCCAAGCATCGATTCTGGTTTTGTATTTGGAATTGGAAAAACATTCAAGTCTGGAAAATTAAATATCCCGGTAAATGTTTTCTTTTTTCCTGATAAAGATGGTCATAGGTATGGTTTATCGGTCGGGTTTAATACTGGTAGATGATTGAAGTGAAAACAATGCTGGACTCGAGTCCGGCATTGTTTTTTTGTTCGTTTTGGGGTTTTTAAAAGATCCCGGTTTTTTGGCTGAACTGTAAACGACTTTTAAAAATTTTAATAATAAAAGTGATTATATTATTATCTCAATTTATAAGTATTAACGGAGTAGGCGTGACGCATCCTGGTGTTAATTTCCTTCCAACATCCCTAAAATATCTCTCTGCAAACTTCTCTGCTTATCCTTCGCGTACCAAGTATGCAATGGAATATTATAATCTTCTCCTTTAGCCAACAAATCCATTACCAACTTTTGCGCTACCTCCGGTCGTGGACCATATACTTTCAAGAGATTAAAATTTTCATCCAATTGAATCAAAATAGGAATTGAGCGACTACGACCATTGGTCAAATGAGCATCCATTAATTCAGGATTCTGGTCTCTGTAGACAAGTCGTAGATTAATCGATCCATTACTTTCAGTCGCGACTTTATTTATAGTCGGATTTATTTGGGAGGCATCGCCACACCAATGTTCCGTTATGAGGAGCCAATTAAGGCTTCTAGTATTTTTTTCTATGGCAGATTGAAGCGCATCACTAAGTTTTATTTTTCTATCCAACCTTGCTTGTCTTTGCCAATTTTGGGGAAGGTACTTAGCAAATGGACTCTCATCTCCAATGGCAATTTCGTCTTGAAAGTTATGAAGGTAAGCTTTATAGCTAATGCCTTTTTTAAAGTAAAATTTGTATTCTAAGGAACTAAGAAATTTTTGCTCAATCATAATAGATGTTTTTCTTTGTACAACAAATTTACCTCTATATGCTAACAAAGCAATTGGCTATACTTCCTTAACAATTGTAGATATTTCCTTTCGATAGATTTAACTTCGCCTATTCGTCTGTTTGGTTATTTGAATGTTCGATTAATCATCAATTTTCCCAAAGAACTTCTATTAGTTCGGCATTATCAAAATCTTCACCTTGACATTCTACAATACCAGCGAGTCCACCTAGGTAACAAAATTCATTGCATTCTGCTGTGATAACTCTCGTCCCCCCATCAGAAACACATTGTCCATCTTGAAAAGCGAAAACAGTCGTGTTTTTAAATGTGAAAGCTTTGACAGAGGCGTTGTTGCAATTATTCTGTTGCGCTTTGAAAGTGTCAATTTCATCTTGTACACAGGTTGTCACCACAGATGGAACTTCATCGTCAGAACAAGAATTGAATAAATTAAAGCATAGGAGAAGAAGACTAATCTTTAAGATGTTTTTCATGTTTATATTTTTAGTTTTAAAACTATGATGATTATCGGACCCCAGCCTCATTGTCCAATTCTTCTATAAGAGAAACGGCATCTTGAAGTTTTGCCATATTTAAATTGGAAAGTGGTACCAGAGGCAATCGGACTTCACGAGTACAAAGACTCTTTAATTCCATTGCTGCTTTTATGCCGACTGGATTACCTTCTATGTATAACCATTTGTGTAGGTGTTCAAATTTGAGGTTGATGCTTTTCGCAAATTCAATTTCATTTTTCAAAATAAAATTAGTCATATCAGACCATTCTTTAGGATAAGCATTTCCGATCACTGAAATAACACCGTCTCCTCCAGCAGCAATAAGTGCAAAGCAAGTTGGGTCGTCGCCAGAAAGTACTAAAAAGTCTTTTGGCTTGTTGCGTATAATTGAGGTTCCTTGTACCAAGTCACCGGAGGCTTCTTTTATGGCAATAAATTTTTCATTGCCATTGGCAATCCGGATGGTTGTTTCTGCGAGAATGTTTGAAGCTGTTCTGCCAGGCACATTATATATTATAATTGGCAGTGGAGTAGATTCTCCGATAGCCATGTAATGTTGATAGATGCCTTCTTGGCTTGGTTTGTTATAAGAAGGACTTGCAGATAAAATGGCATCAAAACCAGTAAAGTCGAAAGTAGCTATTCTTTGTTTGAGAGCAGCAGTGTTATTTCCACCAAACATTCCAGCTACTAACGGAATTCTATTTCGATTTGTTTTGATAGTAAAATCAAATACAGCCTTTGCTTCTGATGCTGACAATGTCGCTGATTCGCCTGTTGTGCCTAAACATACGATGTAGTCTGTTCCGCCTGCAATGAGAAATTCAATTATATTTTCTAATGCATCAAAGTCTACCTTTCCATTTTTGAAAGGCGTGACCATAGCAACACCTGTACCTCTAAACTTTTGATTTTTCATCTTTGCTATTTGACATATTTTTTAGAATATGATCTGTTGTCATTAAAAATGATTGGAGCTTGTTATCTTTTATTTTGACCATCAGGTCGCCACCATTTTCATTCGCCGAAAGGCTAAGCCTAAAGTTAGATTTATTCATAAGATTCATATATCCAGTAAAAGCTAAATTTGGATCAAGTAAGTTGTAAAATAGATCAGCTTGGTAATTATTAAAGTCGCTAATGACTTCTTTCTTAGGAAGTTGGTTAAAACCAATTTCTTTTTTTGTAAAAACGGTGGATGGGCGTTTGCCTTTTTCAAAAGATTGATCAGAAAAACACAAGACACGAACATCCTTATCTTCCATTTCTAATCTGTGGATGAAGCTGTCTATTTCATCTAGGTCAAACAAACCTGCCGTCTGATACAAAATAGAAACAGTATCAATATTTTTAGTGCCTTTAAAAGAGCGGTCTATTAATCTATTGCTATGAATAGCATTTTCTAATTCTTTAGTAAATAGTAACCGCTTAAGGAATGCAAACATATTACTTGCTGTTCGTTTATCTTTCTATGGCCTTGTTAGCAACAGTACTAAATTGACCGATCTTACTATATTTTTCGATTCTTTGTTTAATCCTTTTTTCTGTACTCAGTTCTTGTAACTCGGCAATTTCTTTCTTGATGTGCTTCTTTAAAATCTTGACCATGCTCTCTGGGTTATTGTGCGCACCACCTAAAGGTTCTTTAATAATGCCATCAATGATCCCAAATTCAAACATATGATCTGCAGTAAGTTTTAGACACTCTGCTGCTTCTTCCTTGTGATCCCAATTACGCCATAAAATAGAAGAACAAGATTCTGGTGAAATAACGGAATACCAAGTATTTTCAAGCATAAAGATTCTATCCCCAAGACCTATTCCGATTGCACCACCAGAAGCACCTTCTCCGATCACATAACAGATGATAGGCACCTTCAACTGAGCCATTTCAAACAAGTTTCTAGCAATTGCCTCAGCTTGGCCTCTTTCTTCTGCTTCAATCCCAGGAAAAGCTCCAGGCGTATCGATAAGGCTAATGACAGGAAAATCAAACCTTTCGGCCAGTTTCATTAGTCTCAATGCCTTGCGATAGCCTTCCGGGTTAGCCATCCCAAAATTTCTGTATTGGCGCATTTTGGTGTTTACCCCTTTTTGGTGGCCAATGATTACACAGGTTTGACCATCAATGCTCCCGATACCGCCTACAATGGCTTTATCGTCCTTGAAAGTACGATCACCGTGCAATTCTACAAAGTCCTTGCAGATAGCTAGTATATAGTGTAGGGTATAAGGTCTTTCTGGATGCCTAGACAATTGGACCTTCTGCCAACCAGTTAAATTGGTGTAAATTCCTTTCTGAGTGTCCTTAATTTTGTTTTCAATCTCCTTGATCATGCCGCTAACGTCAAGATCTCCATCTTCTCCAACCTGTTTTATCTTTTCTAGCTTTTCATATAAACTCTCCAAAGGTTTTTCAAAATCTAAGAATACCATACATAAGTAGTTGTGCTAGTGCACCTTAGCAAAAAGGGCAGCAGCGAGTTTTGTTTGTTAAATGGTCAATCCTAACAAATTTAAACATTA
>CALIIW010000232.1 GCA_938018185.1 uncultured Saprospiraceae bacterium | reverse complement strand
AAAATAAATGCTTTTTCTTTGTTAACTAATTCGTTTTTAGGGAATTAATAAATATAAGAAACAAAGAAAATTTTCTGTGATTCAGCATTAAATATAAAGTTGTTATTTATTTTCAGTTAACAAATGTAAAAAAGGGTGAATCTGTTAGGAATCATTCTTTTTTTTATTTGATGTGATGACTTTGAGCAAAAGAAATAATAGGAAGCTCGCAAATAAAATTGCGATTATTGCATAGCCTGAACTGTCAAAAAGGGAGCCATTGGTTATCGCCTTATTATTCCCAATATGATTTAACGCCGCCCAATAAAATGGATGTGCTTTAGCCTTAGGGCAAGTTTCTAAATAAGTTAATTTGGCTTTATGTAAAGCCTTTGATTTTGTTTGACCAGCAGATAATAGTTCACTGTAGTATGATTTTAAAAGACTTGAAGTAGTACCAATACAGATGACTGGTTTTTGGAGGATTATACTCTTAATTATGAGCATAATCAAATTGCAGAAGTAGACATTGATTTAACATGTTTTGGGGTTAATCCAGCCTTGATCCAGCCTTGATAGCTGGAGTAAATGCCTGTGATGCACCATCCAGTTCTATCCTTTTCAAATCAAGAACAGCTGGATCTTTATCTTCTCAAAAAAAGACTACAATGACCCTTATCCTTTTGGAGGAATAAAGGACATCTCTGTTTCGATTTATGATTATACCTTAGATTGTGCAAATCCAGAAGTCTGAAAACAAGTTGATACCATAAATCCTGGCAGTTATTATTCTTGGATTACTTCACATGGCAACATCATTTCTAATCCAGATTCCAGCCACATTTTGGTTGACACTGAAGGGACAAACGAATTAGAAGATGCCCCAATTCAAGGTTGAGATCCACAGTACTATTCTTTTTACGTTTCCATTGATACAATTTCTCCTAGCGCTTCTGCTTTTTCTGATGTTATTAGGGATTGTTTAAGAAGGGCCTTAGCAATGCCTTGTTTATAGATTACCCTGGGTGCCAATTTTCTCGTCTAATCATTTTCATTTAAACTGAAATCTTATACCCAAATTATAAAAAATCGTAATAGGATTTATGTCACAACTTGATTTAGTATCACTTCTTTCTAAACCCATTTTTTTTTTTATTGGATTAAAACATTGCTATTGTTTAGATTTTAACTTGATTTTCCATGTTACATCTGTTTAGTTTTCGATGATTTTCATAATTGGCTTGGCATTATTCATGTATTAATTTTATTGGATATTTCAAAAACTAAATTATGTTTTACATATTTTCCACTAATAAAATCATTAATTTATATTGTCTTAAGGATTTCTTCTTAACCTTAATATTAATCTTGGGGTTGCCTCAATTACTTTTAAGTCAAAATTATTTAGAATGGGCTACTCTAATTGATGATGATGGACATATGGGCAGCTATGCTATGAATCCGACTGTCTTAACAGATGAAAATGACAATACGTATATTGTTACAAATGTGAATATTAATTCTGCGGATATCACTTCTGGAGCCTTTCAATTAAACAATGGAGGAGGTGATGATTTATTAATTAAAAAATTCGACTCTTCAGGAAATTTATTGTGGTCTACTTACTATGGTGGAGATGGAGAAGAGCAAGCAAGTTATTTTAGATTAGTTGGAAATTTGTTAATTATAGCCGGAACAACTACTTCGACTAATTTGCCAAATGCACCAGCTTACTCATCAGTAGATGAAGATATATTTTATCTTGTTTTCGACACGAATGGAAATTTTCAAAACTCAAAAGTCTTGGTTGACGAAGGTGTTGGTTTAGAACAATATGAAATTGATGATACACATATTTACCATTTTAGAGCAAGCGGTAGAGGGGAGTTTTATATGTCGAAACATGAAATTGCAAGCTTGGCTGAAGTCTATATGAATCATTATGAAAACACAAACTATTATTCTACTTTCAAACCTTTTAACATTGTTGTTAATGATGGCAATCTATATACTGTATTGACAGACAGAGTCACAACCGGGACTCCATTGCCTACGGTCAACCCAATTATGGAACCAATTCCAAATTATGAAAACCTCTATGTCATAAAAATTGGTACGACTGGAAATTTAGATTTTGCAAGTTATTTAGGTGACCCAAATTATTATTACGATTCATTTGATTATGGTAAAATCATGTATGATCCTGTGCAAAATCAAATGGTTATCACGTATTTGCTTTTTTCGGATGATGGCCAGATAAGTTCTACTTTTCCATATTCAGCAAATAATTTCACAACAACTGATTTAGGCTATGCTGCAACACACATAATTAAGATAGGCGATCCTACTTACGAAATTGACTTTAGCGCCTATCTTTCAGCAGATACATATGATAATGATGGACAAGTTTGGTTTCACGATGCTGTTTTATTGGATAATGGTGATTTAGTAGTAGCTGCTGTGATGAAGGGAGTACAGCCACCATTAACTTATGACGCTTTTTTAAATAGTAATCCTTCTCCAGGTTCTTACAGCTATGGCATCTTCAAGATTAATCAAGAAAATGATTTGACCTATGGAAGTTATTTTGGCTCAGAATATTTTGATTGGAATTATCATGTAAAATTAATTTCGAATGGTAAAGATGTTGTTCTGACTGAAGAGTTTTATGGAGAAGCTCAGTATTCAAATCCTTTAGCAAATCAGGTTTTAGGAGGAGGAGATTATTTAGTAGGTATTCTTAAAGAAGACAATTCCATTCCTTGGATTTCTCCTTTGGGTCCTGGCCAAGGATGGTTAAACCAAAATGAGTGGCAAACCTTACAAGGGATCAAATGGACAGATAATGGATTAGCGATACTAGTTTCAGTGGAAGATGATTCTGAATCTTGGGAACCTGCTTTTGCGGACGCTATAAAATTGCCTCCAAATAAGGAATTCAATTATTTATTTAATCTCTTTGATTTAAATTATGATCTAGTATACCAAACTTATTTGACTCATGAGTTACGCACGACTGGAACGGATTGGGATGTATTGCCTGTTAGCGATGGCTTTGTATTAGTTGCAGATGATCAACAAAATAGTAGTAAAAATGTTACCACAGTGGGCTCTTATAAAGCGCTCCAAGGTGCAGGTATGGAATTAGAGTCGACAACTTGGATAGGGAAAATTGCATACTGTCAAGCAGTAGACTTAGATAATACCTTGACTGTTTCAAGTAATCAAGTCTGTTATGGTGGTTTCCCAGAAATGATAACTGGTAACCTTGCCCAACCTTTAGGCTTAGCAAATTTAATTAGTGATACCTCTACGCCAATTCCATATGAATGGAATCCAAATTTCTACAATTACGTTTGGGAGACAAGCACGGATGGGATTACTTGGACCACTATAAGTGGAGCAACACTAAAAGATTTTCAAGCGGGAGAGTTGTATGAAGATACTTATTTTCGAAGAGGAATAATAGTTAATCCCAATTGTGATATTATTGAATATTCTGATCCTTTGCTATTAAGTGTTTCAGTAAACATTTCAGAATCTTCGACATCAAATGAAGTAGAATATACCTGTTTAGGAAGCACAATTACAATTGGAGGACCAATCAATGGGAATATAACAAATTATTCTTGGTTGCCTTCAGCTGGAATGTCTTGCCCTTTTGGACCTGCTTGTAATGAAACCACAATAACTCCAAGCCAAACTGGAGAGTATATTGTAGAAACAACGGATATCAACGGATGTATTAATCAGGACACAATTATAGTTTTAGTATTAGAAGATGAATCTTTTAATGTTAGTCAATGTGGATCACAACCTTTGCAAATTGGAGATAATACCTTAGCTGGAGTAGCAGGTGTTAGTTATACTTGGTTTCCTATTAATGATTTATCCTGTACGAATTGTGCACAACCATTTGTAAGCTTACCCTCAGGTACTCAGACTTACACGCAGACAATAGATTATTTGGATACTGATGGAAATAATTGTCAAATTGTCAAGACCTTTAATGTGACTGTAACAAATGTTTTGCCAGCTGGATTTGGAGGACCTGATAGAGCAATTTGTTTTGGTGAGACGACTACAATTGGTCCAAGCATAGTTGATCCAAACTTTACTTACAATTGGTCTCCAGGGTACTATTTGTCAGGACAATATAATACACCAAATCCAACAGTTGAATTCGGAACGGTATGGCCTATTTATGAAAACCCTATGACTTATTATTTGACTGCGATTTCTCAAGGAGGAAATTGTGTTTATGTTGATTCTGTTAAAGTATATTATGTAAGAGCAGAAGCAGGAGAGGACCATTGTGGGCCTAGATTACTAGGGGAATTAGCGGACTATACTAATGGAGAGGGAACTTTTACCTGGACAGAATTAGGAACAGTAGGAGGAGATTCATGGATACTAAACAATTACAATATAGCAATGCCCTATGCTGCTGCCATAGCTAATCCCGGTACTACGACTTTTGAGTTAGCCCTTGATTGGGGAGGGATTGTTTGTAGGGATACCGTAGTTATGCCGCCCTGTGGTTGTGAGGTCCCAGATGTTGGATTTGATACACCTTTTAATTGCGCTACCGGAGATGCAAATGGTGTCTCTTTATATTTAATTGATCCGAATCCTGCATTCACTTATACCTGGTCTCCAGCAGATTTTTTAAATACAACAACAGGTACAACTGTAATTACAACGGCAACAAATTTGATTAGCTATACTGTCACAGCAACACAAAACGATAATCCGGCTAACACATGTTCTGTTATAATAGATGCTGGTTTGCCAAATTCTGCAGTCCCTGGTTTTGACGCAGTTGATGCCAATATATGTGAAGGAGATGCGGTCAATATTGGGTCAGCTTCTACCTTTGGTTGGTCATATAATTGGGAATCAGAACCTCCAGGTTTTACATCTACAGATTCAGACCCGCTTGTCACTCCCATAGAAACTTATACTCAGTACTTCGTCACAGTTACTGATGATATTACTGGCTGTAGTATGTTGGATACTGCCGAAGTTTCCTTAATAAATACTTTTGCAATGCCCGGGGAAGATATGACAATTTGCCCTGGAGCTACTGTAACTTTAGGTGAACCATCAGAGCCAGGAGTTTCCTATTCTTGGACTTCAAGTCCTCCCGGCTATACTGCCTCTACTGCTCAAATAACGGTAAGTCCAACAAGCGATATTAAGTATTATCTAAATGTTGTCGATCCATCTTGTTCGGATCTAGATTCAATTCAAATAACAATAAATTCCAATCCTACTTATACTTTGTCAAACGACTTTTCGATTTGTGAAGGAAGCACCTCGGCTTATGTTTCTTCAACAAGATATGCTAGTAATAATTATTCTTGGGAAGTAACAAACGGGACAGTAGATCCTTCCTATAATCTAAATCCTCCGTATCGGATTCGAGTATACCCAGATGCTGGTGCTTCATTGATTACTGTTATTGGGACTACAACTTTCCCTGGAGGCTGTTTTGAAAAAGATACAACTATTATAAATGTTAATCCGCTTCCAACAGGTACAATAGATATTGTTCCTGTTTCTTGTGATCAAGTTCAATTGACTGCGATAGGAGGATCATTCAATGCAAATTTTTGGTACATTAATAATATTTATCAAGGAAACACGAATCCAATAATTGTTAATTTTTCAGGCACAGTAGATATTAGAGCAAGAGTGAGAGATGCGACTTCTAATTGTTATGGAAATATTGAAACAACTTATTCAAATAGTTTAATCGCAATCTCTGACGATTCTCAAGAAATTTGTCCAGGGAATTCTGCAACTATTGGTATTTCAAATGATCCGGATTATACCTATGTCTGGAGTTCTGTACCAGCTGGAATTTATCCTATGACCTCCCAAATTGATGTGAGTCCATTAGAAAATACCAGCTACACATTGACGGCAACGAGGACATCGGATGCCTGTACAACAGGAGGTAATTTTTCCATATTTTTGGAAGAGGCACATTTGCTCCCTGAATCGCAAGCTATAAGTGTATGCCCAAGTTCTTGTGCTACAATTGGTGTAGATGCAGAACCTAATATTAGCTACTCTTGGTATCCTACTACTGGGATTTCTGATCCTTATTCATCGACAACTCAGATTTGTCCAATGGCTTCAGGTTCTTTTACTTTAACCGCTCAACATGATTTGACTGGCTGTATTACGCAAATGCCAGTGTTAGTTAATTTAACTAATACAGAAGGTTTTATGGTAGATTTAATTGGCAATGATATTTGTTTGCCAATTTCAAATAATACACAATTAAATGCGACACCATCTATAGTTGGAAGTTACAGTTATAATTGGTCTCCCGCAGGGAGTTTAGATAATCCTTTTATAGATTCTCCTATAGCTACACCTTTGGTTCCAACAACTTATGCTGTAACTGTAACAGACTTGAATACCAATTGTTATTTTACAGAAGAAATAGAAGTGGACATCCTTGAAGAAGATTGTATTCCATACATTCCTCCTCCTGATACTGTATATACAGTATTAATGTATGAAAATGCTACAGATACTTGTTTAACATCGAGTCACCTGCAAATTCTTGGAAACATCAATACAAACACAATTTGCAATGAGAATGATTCAGAAATAGATATCACCATAAATAATGGTAGTCCTTGTGTAAATATTCAAGCTGGTTCTGGTTTTGTTGGTCAAAATGAAGCTTGTATAATTACTTGTGATGACTCAACTCCAATAGTATGTGATACTACTTATTTTGTAACCACTGTAATTAATTATGAAACAACTATTATTTGTGATGAAAATAACTCTCCAAACATTGCTTCTGACGATCTGTATTATATAGATCTAATAGTTTATTCAACAGTAGGAACGTCATGGACTAGTGGTTTGTATTCTGGGGCTTACAATGCTATCACTACTTTAGGACCATATGTCATTTCTAATGGAGATATGACGATTAATATTACTGATGTAGATGACTCAAATTTAAGTTTCAGTTTTACAGCAGAGGCTCCTGCTCCATGTTCAATAGAAGAGTTCTGTACCATTTCAGATGTTTCGATAACGGTGGTTTGTGATGATGAGGGAACACCATCACGAACTAATGACGACACTTTTACTTTTGAAATAACTCCCATGGGATCCGCTACTTCTACCTGGTCAGGAGGCGGGCAAAGTGGCAATTATGGAACAACTACAACATTTGGACCTTATAGAATAAAATTCGGAGATATTAGTTTTACAATAGTTGATGACAATGACCCATCATGTACTTATGACATTCTAGCAGTTGCTCCAGAAACATGTTCTGATCAGATTAATTGTAATCTAACACACATGATAATTTCCAATGTTTGTGATAATTTGGGGACAATATCAGATCCAAGCGATGATGAATTTTCATTTGAGATTATGCCTATTTTTAATAAAGGCACCTCCTGGTCAGGTGGAGGTACATCTGGTAATTATAGAGATATCGTACTTTTTGGGCCTTACCTCTTGTCTGATGGAAATGTAACATTTGATATTATAGATGATGACAACCTTTCTTGCATTACTACAGTTGACATGGTTCCACCAAATTCATGTAGTAATGAAATGGTATGCAATTTAAATTCATATTCAGTAAATAATGTAATATGTGATGATAATGGAACTCCTAGTATTCCCAATGATGATACCTTTAGTTTTAACCTATTGGTAGATGGAGAAGGTTTGAATGGTTGGTCAGGAGGTGGAGCTACTGGGGATTTTGGACTTTCAATGTTAATGGGGCCATTTTCTATTTATAATGGAAATTTAAATTTTGATATTATAGCAAATTGTAATGGTGAGCAAATAAATGTAAGTGTTGACGCTCCTGCTCCTTGTTCAAATGCACCAAGTTGTAATTATTTAATGGGAACAGCATTAGTACATAACTGTTGTCAAGATTGCGATGGCAACGTTAATTTAATGACTGCCTTTGATGATCATTATGATTCGAATGTCACGATAGATTTAGTTGAGTTCAAGCCAACAAATTCTTCAGTTCCTTTGGCAGGATCTTCTTCTGTATTTCCTATTGATGGATCTGTTGGATCTACTTTTAGATCTTCAAATCAATCGGAGCCTTGGTGGGAAATAGACCTTGTTGGATCCTTTGATTTGAGTCAATTAATCTTTAATGGAATTAGTACATCTAATCATATTGTAATTGTTTCAGAGACTCCATTTAGCTCTTTTGATAAGATCTCTTCTATGGGTGAAGGGACCGTTTATAATACAGTTACAGGTCTTATAAATACAAATATAAGGGGAAGATTTATTAGAATTTATCTAGATGGCACAGGTCAATTGAATTTAAATGAAGTAGAAATATTGGGAACAGCTCATGTGGACTCTAGTCCATATTCATACAATTGGAGTTTGATAGGAGTTGGAGACATAGCAAATCCAAAATGTGTTGATCCAGGTGACTGTGAAGTTGTTGTCACGGATGTTGTTACGGGTTGTTCCATCTTAGTTTCCTTGACTATTCCTGAGTGACTTTTATTTAGGCTTTTTTTAACAATGTAACTGCATATTTACTTTGTCAATAATTTAAGTCCAATTCTTATGCATACTTTCTTGTTTTATTGACCTTTCTCTCAAGAAAGGCTACCACTCCCTCATACATAGTAATATTTTCCAAATATTATATATACCCTATTTGGTATAGATATTGTCTACTATAAAGTATATCCTACAACTACACAATTTTACAACCGTTTTCTAAGCCTTCTATTCCGTTTGCTTTTAAAACATGCCAGATACTCAATATGAAATCTAAATCAATCTACTTTCTAGCAGGCATTTTGCTTCCTGC
>CALIIW010000231.1 GCA_938018185.1 uncultured Saprospiraceae bacterium | reverse complement strand
CTTCCGGAACCTGAAAACAATGTTGAAATCACAACTTGCAAGAGAATTATACCACATCAATACTTTGATTATCTTGGGAAGAATTTGTTTTGTTTTACTGGGATAGAAAAAAGCAAGGTCCTTGAATACTTTTCTAACTTTGATATTTATCCTGGGGATTATTATTACAATAAAGGTTCGTTATTAATTTCTATTTATATCGATTATGAAACAAACGGTATTGTTTCGCCTTCTATTCCTCCTCCACCCGAAGTACTAGCTAAAATGAAAGTGATTGCAATGTGTGGAACTGGTTCTGGAACAGAAATAAAATTATGGTTTAATAAAGTAGAAAACAGCTATACTTTCACGGGTGCACTCAGTGATTCAACAAAACTTGAAGATTGTCTGTTGGCTGAAAAAAAATGAAATAGTTACTTTCTCAAAAAACAGTGTAAGATTTCTCCACTCCACTGTGTTCTGGTCCCTATACGGACAGGCGAAATTAGTTCATGATAACCTGATTTGATTCCTCAATTCCGCTATCGCTTCATTCCCCAAAGGAAAGGGGCAGGCGGAATGACAATTTTCTATTTCAACATTGATTACTTATTGTCTTTACCTTAAACTTTCAAGAGCAGCATTGCTAAAGATCTATCTATGACAAGTGCGCTATTAATTTGTATTATGTGAAAAAAGTTATTTTAATTGATTGTCATCCCGACTGAAGCGCAGCGGAACGGAGGGATCAATTCATTATCCAACCTGCAAATTTCGCCTGCCCTTTTAGGGACCGAGTTTGTCGAAGGCGAAAAACGAGTGAAGAAATCTGTTTCATTTAGCATAACTAGAACCTAAAATTGAAAAGGTCATTTTGTATTATCATCAATTAAATCATGATCTTTGATTAAGCAAATTTTTTTAATAAATTACCCTGTAAGATTTCTCCACTGCGGTCGAAATTAGATTCATTTAAACCAATTTGATTCCTCGATTCCGCTATCGCTTCACTCGGAATGACAATTTTCTATTTCAACATTGATAAATTACTGTCAGTACCTTAAATTTACAAGCAATGCTTTGTAAAAAATCTATCAATGACAACTTTGACCTTTCTATTGATTGTCATCCTGACCGGAGCAAAGCGGAGTGGAAGGATCAATTGATTATCCAACCTGAAAATTCCGCCTGCCCTTGTAAGGACCGGAGGGCACAGGAGTGGATTTGTCATCCCGACCGAAGTGGATTTGTCATCCCGACCGAAGTGGAGGGACTGCATTCGTTTAATTTGAAAATTACTTTCACAAAGAAAAGTGTAAGATTTCTCCACTCCACTGCGTTCTGGTCCCTATACGGACAGGCGAAATTAGTTCATGATAACCTGATTCGATTCCTCAATTCCGCTATCGCTTCATTCCCAGAAAGAAAGGGACAGGCGGAATGACAATTTTCTAGTTAAACGCAATGAATTACTGTCATACCCTAAATTTACAAGAAATGGTGTTCTAAATTACAGATGTTCGGCCTTAGCTGAGAAAGCTATAAAATGCCGAGGCGGGCGAGCCTTGCAAAGCTAAAGTGTATGAGCTTGGCAGGAAGAATAAATAGAGCACAAAAATGCATAAGCGAGGAAGCCAAATTAAAGAAAGTATGATCGAAGCGAGTTTTTAGCTTGTGGGATGGCTTCGAGAGCATTTTAAGTTTTCTTAGGTAAAGCCTTGATTTTTGTTACTTTTTATCAAGAAAAAGTAAAAGCCCTTAGATCTCTTTCAACAAGTTTTATTAATGTGATCACTCTCGAAACAACAATTTTCCATTTCAAAATAGATGACTTATCGTATTTACCCTAAATTTACAAACAAAGCATTGTTAAAAATCTCGAAATGACTATGCATCTTCCAAAACTTACCCAAAAATCAAAGACCCAACCCGTATCATTGTACTCCCCTCTTTAATTGCCAACTTATAATCTCCAGACATCCCCATAGATATCTCTTTAAAGCTTTCATCAACGAGATCTGTTTTGACAATTCTATCAAAAATACCTTTAAGCTTTTTAAACTCTTTGCATACTATTGATTCGTCATTTGTGAAAGTTGCCATGCCCATCAAACCAACAATTTGAACATTGCCTAAGGGTGTTAGTTTTGTTGACTTAAGAATATCCACTAAGCTTTGCTCATCAAGACCGTATTTAGCTTCTTCTTGAGCAATCTTGCATTGTAGTAAGACTTTTATTGTACGATCTTTCTTAGCAGCCTGCGTATTGATTTCTTGAAGCAATTTATCCGAATCCACGGAATGGATCATTTCAACAAAGGCAGCAATGTGCTTTACCTTCTTGCTTTGAAGGTGACCAATTAAGTGCCATTGGATGTCTGCAGGCATCTTTGCATGCTTATCTACCAGTTCTTGAACCCTATTTTCGCCAAATATGCGTTGGCCTTTTTCATAGATCCTTAGGATCTCTTCTATAGATCGTGTTTTAGAAACAGCCACTAGACGCACGTTCTGATCTTTAATTTCCTCTATTATTTGCTTATACATTAAACATAAGTTTTAAAGTATTCTTAAAATTTAAACGCCTCAATAAGATTCTAGTCAAACAAGCGTTTAAAAAAGAAAGTCGTATGGAGAACAATGCAAAATGGGAAAAAGATGCTAGGAAAAGACAAATCTTTTCATTGATTTTGGCAGTAGGCCTTCATTTAGCCTTTGCTTATTACATAATTCAAAGTTCAGACGTCAGTTTTGATTTCTTTGGTAAAGAAAAAATAGAACAAACGGATAAAGCTTGATTAATAAGGACTTTGACTTTGAATTTAAAACCGCAACATTTACTGGAATAAACCATGTAGTTCCCCTTGGACAAGATTTATAATCTTGCCAAGATCTTCAGGTTTATTTTTGAAGTCTAGGTCATCAGAATTAATGACAAGAACTTTCCCTGCTGTATACCCTTCTATCCAATCATCATAACGTTTGTTAAGATTTTTGAGGTACTTTATGTTTATACTTTCTTCATAGTCTCTACCTCTAGAGTGAATGTGGCTTACTAAAGTAGGAATACTAGCTTTGAGATATATAAGCAAATCAGGCGCTTGGATCTGAGCAGTCATGAGTTGGAAAAGGTCATTATAGTTATTGAAATCTCTAGTACTCATCAAGCCCATATCGTGTAGATTAGGGGCAAAAATCATTGCATCCTCATAAATTGTTCTGTCTTGGATGACGGTTTTGTCTCCATTAAGAACATTTAAAATCTGCTTATATCTATTATTAAGAAAATAAATTTGGAGATTGAAGGACCAACGGGCCATATCATCATAGAAATCCGCCAAATATGGATTATCATCAGAAGATTCGTATTGTACTTCCCAATTAAAGTGCTTTCCTAAATGAGAGCAAAGTGTTGTTTTACCTGCGCCAATATTACCGGCTATACCAATGTACTTGACTTGAGGGCTGTTATTATTCGACATGTAAGTGTTTCTTAGCTAAGAATCTCTAAAATACAATTACCTATTGAAAATCTTAATTTAGACGGAAAAATTAATTCAATTATCTAAAGTTTTATTGCTTTAAAAGTATTAAATGTAATTTGCTGTACTTAAAGTACCTAATAAATGAAAGAGCTCATAGAAGTAAAAGACCTGCGTAAAATCTACCTAATGGGTGTGGAAGAAGTCCATGCCTTGGCAGGTTTAAGCATAAGCATTTCTAAAAATGAATATGTTGCCTTGATGGGGCCATCCGGTTCCGGCAAATCTACTTTAATGAACTTACTTGGCTGTTTGGATACACCTACTTCAGGAGAATACTACTTGAATGGCTCAAATGTTTCTACAATGCTGGATGCTGATTTGGCAAATATCAGAAATAAAGAGATCGGTTTTGTATTCCAGACTTTCAATTTGCTACCACGATCAAGCTCCTTAGAAAACGTTGCATTGCCCTTGGTTTATGCCGGTTTGAGTAAAAAAGAAAGAACTGAAAAAGCGGAATATGCGCTTGAGTCTGTCGGTTTAGCCGATAGAATGGACCATAGGCCCAATGAATTATCTGGTGGACAAAGACAAAGAGTTGCAATAGCTCGAGCTTTAGTCAACAATCCATCCATTATACTAGCAGATGAACCAACTGGAAATTTAGACACCAAAACGTCCATAGAGATAATGGGGATTTTCGAAAAGATCCATAACCTGGGAAATACCATCATTCTTGTGACCCATGAGCCCGATATTGCAGAATACGCACATAGGATTATTTCTCTTAAAGATGGAAAACTTGATAAAGATATAATAAACGAGAATATATTAAAAACCAGCCTTTAGTCCAGTGCTTATTAAGTTTGGTAAGCGTTTAAAAAGAACTAATTTGTGGCGGATTCTCAAAAGAATAACTAACACTTGTATTTTAGCATTCAGAAAAGTGATGTAGTCGAAAAATGGGCAATTCTAATTTGTCTAGTCCTTCTTGTACCTGCTCTTATTATTAACCTTGGTTTGGTTCCTTTTATAGATGATGAAGCTATTCGGGCCATAGTGGCCATGGAAATGGATTTCTCTGGAGATTATATTACCCCGACGATATTTGGAGAACTCTATTTAAACAAACCCCCTCTTTACAATTGGATACTTCTTTTAAGCTATAAGCTTTTTGGTAGCGTTAATGAATTTTCTTCCAGATTGCCAACTGTAGTATTCTTACTGGGATATGGCTTTGCAATATACAAGTTCTATAAATCTGAAATTGGTCCAAAGCAAGCCATTATTCTAGCCTTGCTTTGTCTGACCTCCGGTCGAATTTTTTTCTATGATAGTATGCTAGGATTGATTGATATTCTGTTTTCAGGATTAATGTTTTCTTTAATGATTTTGGCAATAAAACTTGCACAAAAGCATTCATGGAATTTATTTTTTGTCTCTACCTATTCGCTTGCTGGTGTGGGCTTTATGCTAAAGACACTCCCAGCCATTGTATTCTTAGGAATTAGTATTTTTATTATTTTACTTTTAGAAAAACAACTGAAGAAACTTTTTCATGTAAGCCATTTCTTAGGCATCTTTTGTTTTCTAATTATTGTTGCACCTTACTATTATTTATATCATGAGGCTAATGGTCTCTGGACTTTAGTTGAACGAATTTTTTCGGAATCTTCTCAAAGAACTTTAATTGAAAGTTCTGTATTTAATACAATAAGACATTTATTTCAATTTCCTTTTGACTTTATTTTCCACTTTCTCCCTTGGTCAGTAATGATCATCTACTTTTTCAGAAAAGGGATGTTTAAAAAGATCTGGCAAGACAAATTCTTAAAAGCTAATTTTTGTATACTCATAGGAAATCTTATAATTTATTGGATTTCACCTGAAATATTTGCACGTTATCTTTTAATGTTTCCGCCCTTATTTTTTGTGCTTCTTCTACATTTGCACAAAATACATTATCACGAAAAAACCATACATTTTAGACTAGTTCAATTTTCTTGGATATTGGTATTTCTAATTACGATAGGTTTAGCCTTTTACGGCTTACTTTTTGAAAACCTTGAATATGTTCCTTTCTATCATATGAAACTACTAGCTGTTGTAATTGCATGTGTTATTGCCGGGTATTTCTTGATAAAAACCAAAAATGAAAAGCTACCTTTGATAATAATTGTTTCAATTTTATTCAGAATAGGTTTTGATATGGCGGTCTTGCCCTCAAGATCCGTAAATAGCTCTGGAGCAAGAATAAAATCGGAAGCCAAAAAGGCAGTTGAACAAATAAATGGGGACCCGTTTTATCTTATTCAAGATAAATTTATTGAAAGAACCTTAGGTTTTTATCTTATACAAAAAAGAAATAAACCTTTAGTTGTTCTTAGAAAAAAATTGGATGAACCCTACTACTTTCTTTCTGTGCGAGAATTAGATTATTGTAAATCTCTGTATCAATTTAAAGGTAGACATGCTGGATTTGAATACCGATTATCAAGGTGTGAATAGAAAACAAAGAATGAATCAAATTAAAATATCCGTTGTTGTTTGTGTTTATAATGAGGAATTGAACATTGATCCAATGATCGATCAAATTGAGTCTGCCTTGCGAGGGATAGACCATGAAATTCTTTTTGTTGACGATGGATCAACAGATACAACGTTACAAAAACTAAAAGACAACCCACACCCTAAATTGCGTATAATAGAATTACGAAAAAACTATGGCCAATCCTCTGCCCTAGCAGCAGGTATAGCTGAGGCCAAAGGTGTTTACACAGTTACCTTAGATGGTGACTTACAAAATGATCCATCTGACATTCCGATGATGCTGGCTATGGCCGAAAAAGCAGGATGGGATGTAGTGGCTGGGGTTAGAGCTAAGCGAAAAGATGGTATGTTCCTGAGATTGATTCCTAGCAAAATAGCCAATGGAATAATCAGAAGATTGTCTGGCATCAAAATGAAGGACTATGGTTGTACCCTAAAGGTGTTTAAAAGTGAAATTGCAAAAGACATGGGACTTTATGGTGAACTGCACAGATTTATACCTGTTTTGGCGAGTTTGGAGGGAGCAAAAATTACGCAAGTAGATGTTAAACACCATGCTAGGCAACATGGCGAATCGAAATATGGTATCAATCGGACTTTTAAGGTTATGTCAGATTTAATCTTAATGCTTTTTCTAAAGAAATACATGCAAAAACCGATGCACCTATTCGGCACATTCGGACTGCTTGCATTCTTTTTAGGAATGCTTATAAACTTTTACCTTTTGGTATTAAAATTTATGGGCCAAGACATCTGGGGAAAACCATTACTTTTTGCAGGCGCCCTATTCATCATTTTCGGAATACAATTGGTCACTATTGGTATTGTTGTTGAAATTCAAATGCGGACTTATTATGAATCACAAAACAAAAAGCCGTATCATATTAGAGAGATTCATACCAATGAATCTAAAGTGACAGCTGCAGATTAATATGGCTCGCTTAAAAGTACTTTTAAAAATTCTCGTTTCCTTCTTGATTTTATACTTTGTTTTTCAAAAAATAAATCTTGAAGCGCTCTTAGATATTATTAGCCAAGTCAATTATCTATTCTTATTCTTGGCAGTGATCGCATTTATTTTATCACAGTTTATTTCTTCCCTCAGACTTGATATATTTTGGAAAAGTATAGGTGTAAATATCTCAAGAAAATATAATTGGCAATTGTACCTTTTGGGCATGTATTACAATATTCTGCTCCCTGGTGGTATTGGTGGAGATGGATATAAGATCTATACACTGAATAAACAATTTGAGATCAAAAAGAAAGACTTATTTATTGCCCTTCTTTTTGATAGGTTGATAGGACTATTAGCCTTATTTAGTCTTTTATGTCTTGGCTTGAGCGCTCTGTACGCCTTCCCTTACACAAAACACTCCTATCTACTCATCTTACCTGCAATTTTATTTTTCTACTTTATATATAGCAAATGGTTCAAATACTTCCTTGATTCATTGCTACCTAGCTATTTCTTATCCCTAATTATACAATTTTTGCAGCTTTTATCCGCTTATATGATATTGACATCTTTGCATGTTTCTAGCAGCATCTTAAACTATCTTTGCGTATTTTTGCTTTCATCTATAGCTGCCGTTATTCCAATTACTTTTGGAGGTGCAGGAGCAAGAGAGCTAACATTTATATATTGTGCAACGGCTTTTAGCATAGATACGAATATTGCGGTAAGTATGAGCCTGATTTTTTATATAATCAGTGTAGTTGTATCCTTATCTGGAGTATATTATAGTTTTAAATTCAATAATTAAATGAAGATTTTTCTTACTGGAGGTGCTGGGTTCATTGGTTCACATTTGACAAGGAGTTTGCTTACACAAGGTCACACGGTTATTTGTATAGATAACTTAAATGATTTTTATGATCCTAATATAAAAGTAAATAATTTAAAAGAATTCCAAGATAAAAGAGCTTATCACTTTTATCAAAACGATATTAGAGACAAAGGCGCATTGAAGCAGATTTTCTCTACACATAAAATAGATTTAGTAATACATCTTGCTGCTCAAGCTGGCGTCAGGCCTTCTATAGATGATCCAGAATTGTATTATGCTGTTAACATCATGGGAACTTTAAATATACTTGAGCAAATGAAAGCTTCTGGGTGTAAGAAAATGATATTTGGTTCTTCTAGTTCAGTTTATGGTAATAATAAAACAACTCCCTTCTCGGAATCACACGCTGTAGATCATCCTATTTCGCCTTATGCTGCCACAAAAAAATCAGGGGAGTTACTCTGTCATACCTTCCATAAACTTTACAACATAGATATCTTCTGTTTAAGATTCTTTTCAGTTTATGGGCCAGGTCAAAGACCAGAAATGGCAATTGCTAAATTCACGAAAGCAATTTTTGAAAATGATACCATTCCGATGTTTGGTGATGGATCCTCTGAAAGAGATTATACTTATGTTGATGATATTGTAAATGGCATTCTACTTTCCATAAAAAATCTTAAAGGATTTGATGTGTTCAATATTGGCGAATCAAATACCATTAGTTTAAGAAAACTTATACAATTAATTGAAAACATTTGTGAAAAGAAAGCTCTAATTAAACAACTTCCGATGCAGGCAGGTGATGTAAGTATTACCTATGCAGATATATCTAAGGCAAGAAGGGAACTTGGCTATGCACCAAAAACAAATATAGAAGAAGGCGTAAGACGATATGTGAATTGGTACCGCAGAAATTTTATTGTTAATGTTTACGATCTAATGGAAAAAAATTAAAAGATGGCTACTAAAATTTATACCAAAACAGGTGATAAAGGCAAGACAGGATTGTTTGGTGGAGCGAGAGTATCTAAAGATGATATTCGATTAGAAGCTTATGGCACTGTTGATGAGTGCAA
>CALIIW010000230.1 GCA_938018185.1 uncultured Saprospiraceae bacterium | reverse complement strand
CCAAAAAGACCAATAAATAAAAGCCATTTTTTTCTTTGGAATAAGTGATAAATTGCAATAAATATTTTACTCATACAGAGGCATACCTTATGGTATTCTTTTTGTTCTTAAATTGAAGAATTAAGGTAGTAATTTGACAGCTATTATTACCTTAATACTACGAAGTTGTTTTAAATATTTCAATGGCCTCAAAAAAGACTTTTAGTTTGGTCATTCGTTTTTTAGCCCCTTAATTCTTGGCAATGCGGCTCAAAAAAGCTTAATTGAAACGAAAGGTCAATCATTATAAGTTTAGAAGACATTTTAAAACAATTTTAATGATAAATTGAAAAGAATGTTCATAAGAAAATTAACAATTTTAAATTAACTTTTTTGCCAGTATCAACGCTTAAAGTATTTGTCCTCACATTATTCTTTTTACCACTTTCCTTTTCCTTGTTTGGACAGGGAGTTACTAGGGTTAAAGGCCAAGTCTTTGATGCAAATACACAAGAGCCTGTTTCTTTTGCAACTGTAAGCTTTAAAGGGACAAATGTAGGAGTTTCAACAGATTTAGATGGAAGCTATGTCATCGAAACACGATTTCCTTCAGATACTTTGTTGGTTTCATTTATCGGTTATGTTGAGCAAACTGTTTATATAGAAAAGGAGTCCAAGAATGAAATTGATTTTCATTTAGAAAGCGAATCACTTTCTATAGAGACTGTAACAGTCACTTCTAAGAAAAAGAAATATAAAAAGAAAAATAATCCATCGCTAGAATTAGCAAAGAAGGTTATCGCGAGCAAAGGTCGAAATCATCTACAGTCATTTGATTATTACAGCTATGACCAATATGAAATGATACGATTGGATCTAAATAATATTACAGAAAAGATCAAGAACAAAAGGCTTCTCAAAGGTTTTGATTTTGTTTGGGATTATTTAAAAATTTCTGCTATTAATGGCAAGACCTATCTGCCATTATTTTTGAGAGAAGTAATATCTCAGATATCTTTTGAGAAGTCTTCAGGAAAAAAAAGAGAGCTCCGCAAAGCAATCAAAACGACAGATTGGTATGATGGGTTTGATATAAATTCCATAAATGATGTTATGGATATGCTCTATAAAGAGATAGATATTTATGAAGACGAAATCCCTTTACTAGAAGCTCAATTTCTTAGTCCAATTGCCTCAACTGGAGCTTCATTTTATAGATATTATATTATAGATACTGTTATGGTAAATAATAGGTCTGCTATTAACCTGGCTTTTATTCCAGCGGTAAAAGGCAATATGGGTTTTACTGGAAATTTATTCATATCGAATGATGACAGGTACTCCGTTCTCAAAGTGGATATGGGAATCATCAATGGTATAAATTTGAATTTTGCTCAGGATTTAAGATTGCAACAAGAGTTTATGCCGTATCAAGATTATTATGTCAAAAAGAAAGATGAACTAGTAATTGACTTTGCACTAACTAAAAATAGTTTTGGTGGCTATGGAAATAGAATAGTAAATTATGATAATTATAGTTTTGAGAAACCCGAGGATATATCAATTTTTAAAGGAGTAGAAAATATAAAAACACTTGAGGTGGCTTATGATTACCCTCAAGAATTTTGGGACTTGCATCCTATGGTTCCCCAAAATGAATTAAATGATGATCTGTACAAGATGCTAGAAGAAGTGAAGCGTACAGCCGAATTTAAAACCATGGTTACCTTGATGCGATTGTCAGTATCGGGCTATATCCCTATCGGGCCATTTGACTTTGGTCCAGTTTCCTCCATTTTTAGTTTTAACGACGTGGAAGGTTTAAATCTAAGATTGGGAGGTGAGACGAATTATAAATTTAGTGAGAAAGTTAGATTGAAAGCTTATGGGGCTTACGCCTTTAAGACAAATATTTTCAAGTATAATGCTTCTATTACTTATGCTTTCAATGAAGGATACAAAACGAATCCAAGGCATTGGTTGTCATTTATGGCTGAGCGAGAAAGTTCCTTTCCAGGTCAGGAGTTAGAATTTTTTGATGCGGATAATATATTACTTTCTTTTTCGCAAGGACTTACAAACAAGATGTTACTTACAGATTGGTATGAATTGAAATATCAAAAAGAAAATCAAAATTTCGGGTATAAATTGAGCCTTGCACATAAAATTCGCAAACCGTATGGAAGTTTAAATTTTCCATATCTAAATGATTCTGATGTCATTAGTTTTAAAGAAAAAATAAAGACGACGGATATAGTTTTAAATTTGAGATATGCCCCAAACGAACAGTTTATTCAAGGTCAGGGTGAAAGAACTAGATTGTATAACGAACATCCGATAACTAGTTTGATTTATACGCAAGGCTTGAAAAATATTTTAGGGGGAGAATATAAGTATAGCAGGGTGCAGCTTAATGTGTTAAAGCAAATAGAATGGACTAGATTAGGAACAACAGATATGGCATTCAATGTTGGAAAATCTTGGGGAGATCTGCCTTATATTTTGCAACTTATTCCTCCTGCAAATCAATCCTATGCGCATCAATTTAATTCTTACAACCTGATGAGTTTTTTGGAGTTTGTAACAGATCAATATGTGTCTTTTAATGTTGATCACTTTTTTTATGGAGTGGTAATGAATAGGTTGCCTTTGATCAAGAAATTAAAACTAAGGGAAGTAGTAAGTTTTAAGATTTTCTACGGATCCTTAAAAGATACAAACAATCCGAATTTAGATAAAAAGCTTATCCAGTTCCCAGTCGATAATCTTGGTAATCCAAGCACTTTTACTTTTGGGATGGAACCTTATTTAGAAGCAGGCGTTGGTTTAACAAATATATTCAGAATATTGAGAGTAGATCTTGTTAAAAGATTTACTTATTTGGATCAACCGAATATTCCAAGCTTGTTTGGGGTAGAGGGGATGGCACTACGTTTTGGCGCCTTAGTTGAATTTTAAGTCAAGTTATATGGAAGTCCATATAACTTGACTTAATTAAGCATCAATAATTTATTCTCCTTTTACAATTTTACTAACCTTTACATCAGTATCCGAGATGACATTTACGAGGTAAACACCATTGACTTGATCGCTAAGGTCAATAGACTTTTTAATGTGTCCTCCTGTATTTTCAATTTGAAAATTCGAAATTAGCTTGCCACTGATGTCAGTTACTTCAATTGATATTTCTTTGCCAACATATCCTTTAAGCTCTACTTCAAAAAGTCCATTATTTGGATTTGGGTAAACGGATAAGAATCTATTTTTTTGCACTTCTTCATTGCTGACAACTGCCTCGACAAAGAAGTTGTGGTAAATGCCACCTCCAAAATCAGGTTCGAAAGTTTTTACAAGCTGATTGTCAATTCTCAGTTGAAAATAACCAGTGCCTACATTTTGGCCAACAGCTTCCCAGTACCAAAAATCTAAGCCATCATTTCCACTGTCAGAGAATTCTAATGTATAGCAGCCATGTTCTAAAAATATATTATCAAAGTAGCCCGTGTTATTTGCATGATTTAACCTTTCGAAAACGACGGTGCCCGATTGATCTCTGACAATTAATCTGTTTTCAGAAGCTCTGTTATTTGTTCTATAAGCAAAAGTCATCTCTCCTTGATTGTATTTTACTGTTTCTTCAAATTCCGAGATCAAAACATTGTTTTCAGGATTTTCATCTGTTTTGCCATTAGGCTTGCTTATACTAACTTCAAAAAATCTACTTTCTGCCAGTTGATAAATAAGGAAATCCCAAGTGGGTAGCAAGACTTCAATAGTTTCATTAAAAGCTAAATTGCCAGTCCATTCATAACTTTGTGAATCGCCACCAACTATTTTATAATCAATAGTAAGGCTTGTTAAGGTTTCTTGACCTAGGTTTTTGATTTCAATCAATGGATTGATACAAGCAGGATTTTCTCTTGAGTATCTGACATCCTTAGAAGGCCGCTGAATGGTTAGAATTTCTGCATCAACTTGATGATTATACGGGCCGTAGGTAACCAGTTGACTCGATACTAAATAGTTTGAAGAACTTTGGTCATTTGCAGGTATAATGCCATAATCAAAGGAAGTTATTTCTCCAGGAATAACATAATCAGTTATTTCCAATTCGGCAAGATCTGAAGGCATCCCTGGACACCAGCCTGCTCTGTCAAAAACCCATGTTCCTCCTTGGGGGTAAACAGGATTTTTGCCACAGTATTTCCAAACATTCCATTGGAATTCATTAGGTCCTTGATTTATATTGAAGAAGTGTGATCTAGGAATAAACTCTCCATTTTGACCATGTCCAGTAATAGAAGATCTAATCTTAAAAGAAGATCCATTTGGGTTTAAAGCAATTTGCCTTTCTTCAAAGATATTATCTTCTGTAATCGCTGTGTAGCCTCCGCTTGCAAAAGGCCAGATGTTTTGAATTGATAAAACTTCTCTAGTTGGTGTGCCTTTTATAAATTTAAATTTGATATCAATTTCTTCATTAAACTGTCCACCTCTTTCCATGCTCAATCTTCTATTTCCTTTTAGGATTGGTAAGAAGTCCGTCACGTCAAAAGTCCAAGTTTTTCCCTTAGGTCCAAGGTCAAGAAAAAATCCGTAAGGCGTAACAAAAGATAAAAGTTCGTATTTGGATGGAATTTTTCTAAAATAATTTAAAATTCCTGGCGTAATTGTATTTTCAGTTGCTACGGGAGTAGAAGAAACTAAATTACCATCTGCATCATAGGTTTTTTCATCTTCTGCCAACCAAACAAAGATGGTTTGATCTTCAACCAAATCTGTACCGTCAACAGAGAAAAATCTAACAGAATTTTGTGGATTTAAAACAGATTCAGTTACAATAATTTCTTCTATACTAGATTCGTAGTTACCTTGAACAAAGCTGATATTTGGTCTCTTCGTACCTATTTCAAAATTTCGATATAAATCAACACCTTTCATGTCTTTTCGACTAAGTGCACCAGTGATAGTACCTTCCATTCCAAAAGGAGAAGAATCCATGGATAAGTCTGCATTTGTACCATCCATTTTATAGTAGGCAACTAGATTTTCATAATTAGGGTGTACGTCTGCAATATCTTTGAACATCCATTCTTTGATAGTACTTTCATTTAATTCCTTATTCCAAACTGAAAATTCGTTTACACCTCCGACGTAATTTGTGATTTTATCTTTGCTCGCGCCGATTGTAAAGTCGGTGATGTTTATTGGTTTTATTTTACCAGTACCAGAATGAAAAATATTACCGTTTAAGTAAATTTTCATTTCACCGGTGCTGCTATTTTTTGTAAAGGTCCAATGACTCCACTTTCCTTTGTAGTCAGACTCGGCAGCCGCCATATCAATTCGGTCATATCCCGATCCATCATTTCCACAATCCCAATAAATTCTTCCATTGCTCCATGGTAAATGAACAGATGCTTGTCTATCACGATTGCCATCAACAGCTTCAAAGATGTATGTGTTTTTCGGCAAAATATCAGCATTTCCATTTGTCCAAAACATGACTGTTATTTCTTCAGAAATGTTAGACATGGCATCCGTAGGGATACTTATGCTTTCTGCACCATTAAATTGTGCATATCGATCTACTGTTTTTGAAGTTAAACTGCAGTCGAAATCAAAATCGGATCCTATTGGCATAACAGCAGCTAGGTCATTATCGTTTTGATAAGAAATCTCCATAAGGATTCCTGATGACCCATCCCAAGTAAAAGGCGTATGAAATTTAAATTGGGCGCTATTAGTATCTAAAGCCTTATCCAAGTAAAAAACTTCAGTGAATCCGTCTGTCTCTATATTTTCTTTACTTAAAAAGTCTTGATCGGTGTGTTTCATTTTGATTCTCAAAAAGGAGGCTTCTGCCATAGGTGCTGAAAGTTCAAGTTTAATACTCGTGATATCTCCAGCCTCCAATTCGTTTGCTATTAGAGCCAAACCATCCCATAAGTATTGTGTTTTAGCATATGGTACTTCTGAAGAAAAAGGATGATCTAATAATTCGGTTCCAGTTCCAATTTGTGTTTCTGTTTCAGAAAGGACAGCTTCATAAGTCACCTTTTTTTGAATACTTTGATAGTGGGTGTAGGTTGCTTGACTTGTATAAGGAAATTCTTCTTCGCTAAAATTAGAAATGATGTGCGTAGGATGTGTAGCTAGTATAGAATCCACTGTCGTGGAATCTGTAATAAATGTATTACAGCTGTAATCCCACTCATGACAACCTGTAGAATTATCCCCTGGATTAATTTCTCCATTGATACATCTCATGGTGTATTCCATCAATACTTTTCGGTAAGAAGTATTCGGGTCGTTAGGGAATTCAAATACGCCATTCCGTGTTTCGGAATCTAGGGTTAGTGTTTGAACAGTTATCGTATCACTTTGAGCATATATCTGGAAACAGATAAATGTGAGAACAATGGAAAATAGGTTTTTCATTTATTGTGTTTTTATCTTATAAATATAAGAATTCGCAGCAAATCGAACGGTCATAATTAGCTTTAAGAAAGTCTAAAATACTGCTTTTTCTAAATTGGCATCAATAGAGACTGAAATATATTAAACTATGTGAATATGAGACTGAAGAATAATATTCTGTATTAAGTATAAAACCAAGCATATTTAACATAATTTCTTTATATTTAAGCAACCTGACAATTACTACAATTATTTAGAATCACATCAAGCTATCAAAGCTAAAACCAAAATTAGGTTTTCTTTTCAAAGAAGGCCTAAAACTCCTATTAACTGAAGGCTATAATAGCGACGTATGAACAAACTTTTACTCTCAAAATTTATTTTTTTGATGATCTTTTTGAATGTAATTCATTTAGAAGGTCAGACTATTAATCCCTGTGCACCTATTGGAGAAGACTTATGTGTAGACGCCCCTTTGATCAATTCTTGTCAATTGAATGGATGGAGGTCTGACACTGACCCTCCAGATCAAACTTTTACATGGAACGATGATGTGCCTCGTAGAGGTTGGTGTATAGAAAATGGCTTTCAATATACTATTGAAAACAATCAGTGGATGTCATTTGTGGCAGAAGAAGATCACATGTATTTGGAAGTTGATATTTCAGAATGTGATGCCAACAGAGGGATACAGTTGGGGTGTTATGAATTGAGAGCGGAAGATGGGGATTGTCCTGGGCAAATGATTGCTTGTAAGGGGGCAAGATCTGGAGAAAATACAAATTTCATTTTTTATATGGAGCCTCTAATTCCTGGAGAAACTTATTTGATCATGATCGATGGTTATGGAGGAGATGGATGTCCATTTACACTTTGGATAGAATCAGGCGTAGAGATAACAGCAAATGCAGTAGCTTCTGGTTTGACAGTTTGCCCTGGCGTTGAGGCAGTAGGAGCGCTTAGTGCACTGGGTTCTGATAGTGGACCTGGTTTTATCTATGGATGGGAAACGGAGAATGGAAATATCGTTTCTGGGCATTATACCTTAACACCAATTATTGATGAACCAGGAGATTATACTTTCACAGTCTACGATCTAGAATCTTGTTGTTGGGCTTCAGTAACAGTTACTGTTGAAGAAACCACAGAATTTCCAGAAGCCATAGCCTCAGTAGATAGGCCCATTGGTTGTGATGGTTCTTCTGTTACTTTATCAGGAGAGGGGTCGACTTTAGATACCTCGGGTGGAAGTATTCCAGACTACTTGTATGGTTGGATAGATGAAGAAGGTAATTTTGTTTCTACTGATTTTGAATTTACAGGTGTTACTGAGGCGGGCAATTATACTTTTGTTGTCATAGATAGGAGAAATGGATGTAGAGCAGAAACTAGTATTGAAGTTGTAATCGATACCATACCTCCAGTAATTAATCCTTATACAGAGGGCATTATAGATTGCAATAATCAAACAGCTTCCATATTTTCAAATGTTGATGCTAGTATTGACTCCATAGAATGGATAGGTCCCGATGGAACCATTTATTCAGATTCAAATTTTGTGGTTAGCTCCCCTGGTACATACGATGTTGTTGTGACAGGAATTAATGGTTGTACAAATCAATTTACAGTTGACATCGATAGTGATTTAGGTATTCCGGATCTTTCAGCTGAAGGTGCGATGCTTGATTGCAATATTCAATCCGCCCAAATAGAAGCGAGTTCAATAGATGCCATTGCATTTGAATGGACCGGACCAAATGGATTTATTTCTTCTGAAACCAACCCTATGATAAATGAAGCAGGAACTTATACAGTTGTTGCAACTGGAATGAACGGTTGTACTGAAATGATGATGGTTGAAGTTGAAGAAGATCTTACAGAGCCAGAAGCTGAGAGTATAGTAGATGGAATTTTGGATTGCAATATTTTGGATGTTTCCCTAACGGGAAGTTCTAGTACAATAGACGCCACCTATTCTTGGACTGGACCTGGAGGCTTTTCTTCTAACAGTGAGACAGCAGTAGTAAATGAAGCAGGAGAATATATTTTAATTGTAACTGGACCTAATGGTTGTACACAAGAGACAACTATAGAGGTAGAACAAGATCTTAGTCCCCCAGATGTTGAAATACTTCCTGTAGCTACATTGACTTGTGATTTGCAGGATGTCAATCTAACAGGTAATTCTTCTACCACTGATGCTACATTTGAATGGCAGGGATTTGGGACTCCAGGGGCAGACGCAACGGTTTCGGAGCCAGGGGAGTATTCTTTTATAGTAACTGGTCCAAATGGCTGTACCGCAGATGCAAGCATCATAGTAGAACAAGACATAAACCCTCCTTTGGCAAATGCTGGTCCTGACAATCTTATAACCTGTCAAGAGACTGCTGCTGATCTGGATGGCTCAGCATCTGATGCTGGAGCTAATATTACTTATCAATGGTTGAGTGCCGGCGGAACAGAAATAGGGACTGATATGAATTTAACGATTAATAATCCTGGTACTTATAATTTAGTGGTTACCAACCTAGATAATGGTTGTACTTCAATTGATGAAGTAGTGATCAATGCCGACGAAAGTTTGCCAGTTGCAGATGCTGGTCCAGAAGCTTTTATTACGTGTATTAATAGTATGGTTCAATTGGATGGTTCTAATTCATCTACGGGTCCAACTATTACTTACCAATGGCAAGATGAAAATGGGAATCACCTAGGACAAGGGGCATTATTAGAAACAGCTGATCCGGGAACTTATACTTTAATTATTTCGGATTCCTCAAATGGTTGTGTGACAGAATCTCAAGTTGAGGTTACTGAAGATGTAGAAGATCCAGAAGCACTCATTGGTCCAGGAGAAATATTAAATTGTGACAATACAGTTTTAGACTTAGATGGTTCGGGTTCTACAGGGGCCGATAATTTGCAATTTAATTGGACCTCTTCAATGGGCATGCCTTTAGGTTTTGAAAATAGCATTTCAGTTAGTGAAGCAGGCACATACACCTTGGAGGTGTCTAATCCTGAAAATGGTTGCACATCGATCACTGAGATTGTGATCACAGAAGATTTTAATGATCCAATAGCAGACCCTGGTCAACCATTTTTAATAACATGTACAGAGTCAGAAGGTGTTTTAGATGGCTCTAGTTCTTCAGGAGTAGACCTTTCTTATGAATGGCTTGACGAAAATGGAACTGTTGTAAGCAATGATGCTATGGTGTCAACAGAAGTTTCAGGTACCTATACTTTGAATATTACGGATCTATCAAATGGCTGTACCGATTTTGCAGAAATAGTTATTGAAGAGGATACAGATTATCCAATTAGTGATCCAGGAATTGCAGATGAATTAGATTGTAATGTTTTAGAAGTAGCATTAGATGCAAGTAATTCTTCTTCTGGTGCAAATATGATTTATCAATGGTTAGATGAAAATGGTAATGAGGTAGGAAGTGATATCAATTTGACTGTTGAAGAAGCAGGTAGTTATGAATTGGTAGTTACCAATACAGATAATAGTTGTTCTTCTTCTTCCATAATAGAGGTATCGGAAAACATAGAATCTCCTTTAGCAGATGCAGGCCAACCATTAATAATTACTTGTGATGTTACTGAAGTAATGCTAAATGGTAGTCAGTCAAGTTCAGGTTCTAATATTGTTTACGAATGGCAAAATGCGAATGGCGTGGTCGTTGGAAACACAGCAAACTTGCAAGTTTCTAATCCTGATACTTATATTTTAATCGTTGAAAATACTTCAAATGGTTGTACGGCGATGTCGGAAGTAGCCGTGACACCAGACGAAAATATTCCACTTAGTTCAGTTAGCGCATCTGGAAATTTAAATTGTGATGTATCAGAAGTTGAGCTAAATAATCAAGGATCTGATTTCGGTTTAAATATATCTCAACAATGGTTTGATGCAGATGGAAACTCTATAGGATCTGATAATAGTTTTATGGTAAGTGCTCCTGGTGTATACACACTTCAAGTTGTGGACCAAGACAATGGCTGTTCTTCTGAAGCGAGTATTCTTGTTGAGCAAAATATCGATCCTCCAGTTGCGGATCCAGGATTGGAGCAAATCCTGAACTGTGAAATTAACACGGTTGTTTTAGATGCTAGTGGTTCACTTGCTTCTATAAATAGTGATTTTGATAATTTAATCTTTGCTTGGCAAGACGATGCTACCGGATTTATGGTTGGTTCAGAGGTTGAATTTCAAACATCAACAGCAGGAACTTATAATTTATTAATAACAGATCTTTCAAATGGCTGTACTTCTATTGCAAGTGTAGCAGTGATAGATGAAGTTGATGTTCCATTCGCTGATGCTGGTGCAAATGGCTTGTTGACTTGTGAGGATAATAGTTATTTATTAGGAAGTACTGCTACATCAACAGGTCAAGATATTTCTTACGAGTGGTTGGATATGAATGGTGATGTGCTTAGTACAGAAATGCAATATGAAACGACTGAAGCTGGTTCTTATACTTTGGTTGTTACGAATAATAGATCTGCATGTGTTGAGTCAGCTACCGTAATTGTAGACCAAGATGCGGATTTTCCACAGGCAGATGCCGGACCTCCGCAAACGATTACTTGTCGAGAATCAATTCATGTAATAGGTGGTCAGAATACTGACCAGGGTTCAAACATTATTTATGAATGGAGAGACGAAACTGGTAATATTATTGGTCAAGAATCAGAATTAGAAGTAAATCAAATAGGAGTCTATGAATTAGTAGTGATTAATTTAGAAAATGGATGTACTGCGATTTCTTCCGTAGAAATCGATGAAGATATAAATGCACCTAGTGCTCAAATTGATGAACCGTTTCTTTTAACTTGTAATCAACCTTCGTTTAGTTTAATAGCTAATTCGGATCTAGCAATGGCAACTTTTGAGTGGACTGCTGCTCAGTCAACAATTATTGGAACAGAATCTAGTCTGATGGTTGATCAAGATGGCTTATATACTTTAGTAGTTACTAATCCTGAAAATGGATGTACTACAATAAGTAGTGTAGAAGTGGAAGCAAATTTTGAGGAACCTAATTTAGAGCTTAGCGACATCAATCAATTAACCTGTGTTGTAAATAATATTAGCATAGATGCCTCTGCCTCTTCAGGCATTGGAAATCTAATGTATGAGTGGTCCGATCCAAATGGAAATCTTATTTCTGATCAAAGTAGTATTGATGTGGAAGAAGTGGGGACTTTTCAATTGACTATTACAGATGAATTCAATGGATGTACACAAGAAATTAGTTTTCCAGTTTTAGAAGACATTCAAGATCCACTTGCAGCGATTGGGAATCTTGATATCATAACTTGCCTTAATCCAATGGAGGAACTTTCTGCTGAAGGTTCTACCGAAGGAGCAAATATGGTATATCAATGGACTGATTCATCTGGAAATGTCGTTAGTAATGAATATAGTTTTACCACAGATGTAGTTGGTGAATATAATTTATTGGTTACAGATATGCAAAATGGTTGTACCTCAACAAGTACAGCAAATCTCACAGAAAACCTAGCTGATCCTGAAGCAATAATTGATATTGTCGGTCCGCTTGTGATTGATTGTTTAAATGACAAAGTAATTTTAAACGGATCAAATTCTATCCCATTTCCAAGTTTAACTTTTGAATGGTTTGACGAAAACGGCAATTTGATTTCGAATAATTTTGAAACGGAAGTTTTGGCATCTGGAAATTATACAATGGTCGTCACGGATCAAGTTAATGGCTGTATTCATGAGTCAGCAATTATTGTTGTGGACAACTTTGATTTGCCTCAAGTGAATATTGCTCCACCTGAATTGATAACTTGTTATACGCCTAGTATAGAGCTAAATGCAGTGGGTTCTTCTGAAGGAGATGAATTTGTATACCAATGGAATTCTCCAACTGGTGGACAACTAAGTAATACAGAGATATTAAATCCAGAAGTTAACGAGGCTGGTACTTATGAATTAACAATTTTCAATACTTTGAATGGTTGTGAACAAACTTTAGAGGTAGAAGTAGATCTAGATCAAACGCCACCTGAAGTAGAAACAGCGGTAAATGATGCATTGGATTGCGTTACAGAATTTGTTGATTTGTTTGGGGATGGAAGTTCTATCGGTTCAGAATTTCAATATGAATGGACCGGTCCGCAGCAAATTCAAAATGCCAGCAATCTGAATGTTACCGTAGCCACAGCTGGCACCTATGAATTGCTAATCACAAACACAGAAAATGGATGTAGCAGCCTTAAAAGGATAGAAGTAGAGGAGAATCTTGAGCAACCATCTGATGCGATCATCGACTACAAGGACATTACTTGTTTTGGTTTTAATGATGGACAAATAGAGATTTCAGATATTGTTGGAGGAACAGCTCCTTATATGTATTCTTTTAATGGTTCTTCTTATTCAGGAGATATTAGCTTTAATAATTTAGCTCCTGGTACATATCCTATTCAAGTGATAGACGCAATAGGATGTGAATGGGAAACCGAATTATTGATTGTCGAACCACCTCAGGTTTATGTTGACTTAGGTCCAGATTTAGAAATAAATCTTGGAGATGTAGTTGATCTAAATGCATTAACAAATGGAACTTTTATTGAATGGGAATCTGAAGATGACTTGGACTGCCTTGATAATTGTTTTACTCAAACAGTTTCACCATTTGTAAATACAACCTACTATGTAGAGGTAACTGATGAAAACGGTTGTCCAGATATAGATGAAATAGTTTTAAAAGTTGATCGTACAAGAGCTGTTTATATTCCAAATGTTTTTAGTCCTAATAAAGATGGGATTAACGACTTTTTCACTGTTTATAATAACCCAACAATTACAAAGGTCAATCGAATGTTGATAGCTGATCGTTGGGGAGAGATAGTGTTTGAAGCAAGAGATTTTATACCGGAAGATCCAGCTAATGGATGGTATGGAGATTTTAGAGGGGAAGAGATGAATGTAGGTGTGTTTGTTTATTATGCAGAAGTTGAATTCATCGATGGTTTTGTAGGTAAATATAAAGGAGATGTAACGCTAATGTATTAATACATGTGATTCAAAACGAAAGAAAACAATAAGGCTAAAATGCCAGGAAAACAATCTGCCCTAATAATTGCAATATTAATATTGCAAAGCTTAAGCTTATTTGCTCAAAGCAATAATCCATGTTTGCCATTAGGCGAAGATTGGTGTATTGATGCGCCTTTAATTAATCCATGCCAACTAAACGGTTGGCAAGGGGATACAGATCCGCCAGGTGTAACCTATACACCTGGAGATGTTCCAGATCGTGGATGGTGTAATGGGGATTATACCATAGAAAATAACCAATGGCTTTCTTTTATCGCTCAAGAAACAAGACTCGAACTTGAGGTTGATATTTCAAGTTGTACAAATAATAGAGGCATTCAGATTGCTTGTTATGAATTAGGTAACGCAAACGAATGTCCTGGTCAATTATTAGGTTGTATTGGAGCTCAATCTGGTCAAAATACTTCTTTTGTATTTAATGTTCAAGGTTTAAATGTAGGCCAGCAATATCTTTTAATGATTGATGGTTTTGCAGGAGATGGTTGTCCATTTACACTTTGGCTTGATGCAGGATCTACCCAAGAGGTTGTCGCAGTAGGTACGACAAATCCTATTTGTCCTGGAGTTCCATCTTCCTTCTCTTTGTCAGGAGCAGGCTCAAGTTTTGGAGCTAATTACTTCATTGGTTGGACTACAGAGGATGGAAACATTATTTCAGGAGAAAACTCATTATATCCTTTAATTGACCAACCAGGAACCTATACTTTGACTATTTATGATCTTACAACTTGTTGCTGGGCCACAACTACAGTTACAGTACCAGAGGCAACAGAGTTTCCTGAGGCTTTTGCAACAGCTAGCAATATAGATTGTAATAATGTCGAAGCTGTCTTATCTGCTATAGGTTCTTCTGTTGACAATGGCCAATATGAATACGAGTATTATTGGTATAATGATAGAAATGTATTTCTAGGTCTTGGAGAAGAGTTTGAAGGAGTAACAGAAGCTGGCACCTTTACTTTAATAGTTTACAACTTGATAACGGGGTGTACTACAGAAACTACTGTTGAGGTAGCTATAGACACCATGCCTCCATCTGCTGCTCCAATTTCAAATGGATTAATTGGTTGTAATGATGATGTGATCCGTCTCGATGCAAATGCATCATCAAATAATGTAGACTATTATTGGACAGGACCTTTGGACTTTATTTCTACTTTAAGAAATCCAAGTGTTGAAGAACCTGGGATCTATTCCTTAATTGTTACTGGGTCGAATGGTTGTACGGAGTCATTTAATGTAGAGGTGGGAACAGATACCATACCGCCAAATTTGGCAGGACAGTCTGGTGTGATCACTTGCAATGATTTGAGTGTTGACCTACTTGTAAGTTCTGGAGATCTTAATGTAGCATTTGACTGGCTCTTTCCGGATGGTTCTACATCTAATGGGGCGAATGTAACAACAAACTTAGCAGGAGATTATACTGTGGTTGCAACAGGTGAAAATGGCTGTACTACTGAAATGCAAATTATTGTAGAGGAAGATATTGCAGAGCCTGAAATTGAAGCAGGTCCTTTGGGAGATCTAGATTGCCTTAATCAAAGTGTCACTATTGAATCAAATACCAATGAAGCAAATTTAACTTATTCTTGGTCTGGACCAAATGGGTTTAGTTCGTCAGAACAAATTGTAGAAATACAGAATCCAGGAGAATATCTACTTACTGTACAAGGTGAAAATGGTTGTGAATCTACTATTCCTGTTCTTGTAGAAGAAAACATTAATCCACCTGAAATTTCTGCGAATGTTACTGGAGAATTAAATTGCATGGTAAACGAGGTGGAGCTTAATGGTTTTTCAAACGATGCTGATGATGTTTTTCTATGGTATGGTGGTGATACTATTATTATGAGTTCGGATAGTGTTTTGATTTCAGAACCTGGGGAGTACACCTTGGTAGTAATTTCTGAAAATGGTTGTACTTCTGAAGAAACAATACTTGTCACACAAGACCTCACAAATCCTTTGGCTGATGCTGGACCAGATGCCTTATTGACTTGTGAAGCTGATGAGGTAATGTTGGATGGAACAGCTTCGGTTCAAGCAGGTAACTATACCCATGAATGGTTTAATAGTGGAGGAGTTTCTTTGGGGACAGCATTGGAAATTTCAGTTCAAAGTGCAGGAGCTTATGTTTTTGTTGTGACAGATACAAGTAATGGCTGTACTTCAGAAGACATTGTCCTTGTAGATGCGGATGAAAATCTACCTCTAGCTGACCCAGGAGAGCCAGGGCTTTTGACATGTGATCAAAGCACCTACCAATTAGATGCTAGCAATTCTTCTAATGGAAATAATATTGATTTGTCATGGTATGATGAAAATGGAAACTATATTTCAAGTGATCAAATCCTACTTGTTGAAGATGCTGGTATTTATAATTTGATTGTTTCCAATGTAGAAAATGGATGCACAGCAGAATCACAAGTGATGGTTTCAGAGAATATTGAACAACCTATTGCTAATCCGGGTTTGCCGCAATTATTAAATTGTTCAAATGTGGAGGTGGTTTTAGATGGATCTACTTCTTTTGGGGTAGGAGCCTTGCAGTATGTCTGGACAAATGCTCAAGGAGAAATTGTTGGTACAGAAGCAATCTTAAATACGGAAGACGCTGGGATCTATATATTGACAGTAATAGATGAAACAAACAAGTGTTCTGATACAGCCGAACTTTTGGTAAGTCAAGATATTGAATCTCCTCTTGCCGAAGCAGGAGAAGATTTTGTGATTACTTGTACAGACACAGAAGCCCTAATTTCTGCTTCCATGTCCTTAGGAAATAATTTGGAATTTATCTGGCTAGATGAAAATGGAAATCAAATTAGTGATCAAGAGTCTTTTGCCACTGATGTTCCAGGTAATTATTTTTTGACAGCGCTTAATACCGAAAATGGATGTGAAGATACCGACCAGGTTTCTGTTTTTGTGGATGCCGACTTTCCTTCTATTTCAATTATGCAGCCAGAGCAATTGACCTGTGAGGTCTTAGAAGTTTTATTAGATGGTAGCGGTTCAGAAATTGGATTTGAAATGCAGTATGAATGGTTTGATGAAAATGGGATATTATTAAGCAATGAAGCCTTATTAGAGACTGAAAATATTGGAACCTACACATTTGTAGTGACTGAATTGATAAGTGGCTGTAGCAGTAATGAAAGTATCATTGTGGAATCAAACTATGAGCTCCCTGTTGCTGAAGCTGGGCCGCCTTTGACAATCAGTTGTGATGTAACAGAGGTTCAACTAAGCGGAGCAGGTTCGTCTGAAGGGGGTGATTTTACCTACGAATGGTTCAATTCCAATGAACTAAGTATTGGAACCAGTCTATCTTTGGAAGTAACAAATCCAGATACTTATACTTTGATAGTTACAAATACTATGAATGGATGCAGTGCCGAGTCAGAAGTACTTGTAGTACCTGATGAGAACATTCCATTAAGTGAAGTTGCAGTTTCTGGTATTATTAACTGCTATACACAAGAAGTTGAATTAACAAATTTTGGTACAACAACTGGCAATAACATTTCACAGGAATGGTATGATGAAAACGGTAACAGTTTGGGAACGGATAATAGCTTTTTAGTTTCACAGACTGGTGTTTACACACTTGAAGTAATAGATTTAAGCAATGGGTGTTCATCAACTGCAAGTATAGAAGTACTCCAGGATGTTTCAAGCCCTATTGCAGATCCTGGCCCAGCACAAATTATTAATTGTGAATTAAACTTGGTGAGCCTTGATGGTTCTAATTCTTCAGCAACTGGTCAAAATGTAAATCAAAACTTAGAATACAGGTGGTACGATGAAAGTGGAAACCAAATAGGTGAAGAAGCAATATTGAACACCGAACAAACAGGTGTTTTTACCTTAGAAGTTACGGATCCCTCAAATGGATGTGTGTCTAGTGAAATGGTATCTGTCACCTCAGACTTGGAGGCACCTATCTCCGATGCTGGTCCAGACGGTTTACTTACCTGCGAATTGAATTCATTTGAAATGGGTGGCCCATATACAAGTTTAGGTGCGAACTTAATTTATGAATGGAGAAATGTTGATGGAGAAATAGTTGGAAATAGTGAGTCATTGATAACGAACGAAGCAGGAATATATACTTTGACAGTAATTGATCAAACAAATGCCTGTCAAAGTGAATCTGTTGTATTAGTAGATATAGATGCAGATTTTCCAAATGCTGATGCTGGGCATGATGCGACCTTAACTTGTTTTGACTCAAGTCAAACAATAGGCGGGACAGATAATGATCAAGGCGAATCGATACAATACCAATGGTTAGATGAAAATGGAATAATAGTAGGGGAAGAATTAAATTTAAATGTTGATCTTCCTGGTGAATATAACTTGGTTGTCTTTAATACAGATAATGGTTGTTCTGCGGTTTCAACCGTGAATGTTTTAGAGAATATTTCAGTGCCAGATGTTTCTATAATTGATCCAGAAGAATTGAGTTGTGCTAACCCAAGTACAATTCTTGCTGGTTTATCTCAAACAATAAATAGTTCTTTTGCTTGGTACGATCAAAATGATAATTTAATCAGTACTACCAGTGATGTTGTGATTAGCCAAGCAGCTAATTACACACTGGTGGTTACAGATATAGATAATGGGTGTAGCAATATGACTTCGGTTGTAGTTCCCGCAAATGCCGAAATTCCAGTTGTGGATTTAGGTTCTGCAGAATTACTTACATGCGACTTGCAAACTACAATTCTTGATGCATCTAATGCGACAGGTGTTGGGCCTTTGGTTTTTTCCTGGACTGATGTGGATGGAAATGTTTTGTCGAATGATATGATGCTTGAGGTCCAAGAGCCTGGGGTTTATTCTTTACAACTTTTAGATGAATTAAATGGTTGTGAGATCAGTACGAGTATAATAATTGAACAAGACATAGATCTTCCTCTTGTCAATATTGGCCCAGTAGCAGAGATCAATTGTTATAATTCAGAGACTACAGTTTCAGGAATTGGCTCTAGTGAAGGATCTGATTATAAATATGAATGGTTCAATTCTTCTGGCCAAATTATTAGTGAAGCATTGAGCTTTGTTACTTCAGTTGCAGGGGATTATCAACTGCAAATAACAAATGTGTCAAACGGATGTATGGTACAGCAAAATGTGTTGGTGCCAGAAAATTTAGATAGCCCAATTGCTCAAATAGAGATATTAGGTCCATTAGTATTAAATTGTGAAAATGATGGTGTTTTAATTGATGGATCTGCTTCTTACCCTTTTGATAATCTACTTTTCGAATGGCATGATCAAAATGGAATTGTCATTTCAGAGAACTTTCAAGTAGAAGTATTTCTTTCTGGAAATTATGAATTATTCATTACGGATGAAACAAATGGATGTGTCCACCAAGCTAATATTAATATCGAAGAAAATTTTGATTTGCCGAACATAGAAATAGTTCCACCAAATATTATTAATTGTTATGAGCCTACGATTATTTTGGATGCAACGACTTCTTCGCAAGGGCAAATGTATGAAATAGCATGGAGTGGAAATGGTTTAAATGAAACAACATTGAATCCGGAAATTGCAGAAGCAGGTGTCTATACATTGACTATTGTTAATACTGAAAATGGTTGTAAGGTCACTGAATCTGTTGAGGTAATAGTTGATTTAGAAGAGCCTATTAGTCAGACAGCAGTATATGATGAATTGGATTGTGTAACTGCATCAGTGGACCTTGACGGGACTGGTTCTTCAAGTGGAAATATTTTCACTTATGAATGGATGGGAGTTGGAGAGATAATTAATTCTACAAGCTTGAATCCAACAGTGTCTGAAACAGGTATGTATGAGTTGATGGTCACCAATGTAGAAAATGGATGTACCGCTATAGCACCGATTCAAGTAAGGGAAAATCTAGCACAGCCATCAGATGCAGTAATTGAATTTAAAGATATTACTTGTTTTGGATTTAATGATGGCCAAATAGTTTTGAATGAGGTGATTGGGGGAACAGCACCCTATCAATATGCTTTCAACGGAAATGAATTTATGGAAGACTTAGATTATTCAAATTTAGGTCCAGGTACTTATACGGTTCAGGTATTGGATGCGATTGGATGTGAGTGGGAGACTGAATTGCAAATTGTAGAGCCACCTTTGGTATATGTTGATCTTGGGCCTGATTTAGAAATAAGCTTAGGAGATGAGATCAATCTTTACGCAAATAGTAATGGTACTTATATAGAGTGGGAATCAGAAGATGCCTTGGATTGTTTGAGCAATTGTTTCACGCAATTGGTTTCTCCTTTTGAGACAACAACTTACTATGTTGAAGTTACAGACGAGAATGGTTGTCCCGATATTGATGAAATAGTTTTGAAGGTTGATCAGACTAGAGCAGTATATATACCCAATGCTTTTAGTCCAAACAAGGATGGAATTAATGACTTTTTCACAGTTTATAATAATCCTTCAATCCGAAAAGTCAATCGAATGTTGATAGCGGATAGATGGGGAGAGATCGTATTTGAAGCAAGGGATTTTATTCCAGAAGACCCTGCAAATGGTTGGTATGGTGATTTCCGTAAGGAAGAAATGAATGGCGGTGTTTTTGTTTATTATGCCGAAGTAGAATTCATTGATGGCTTTATTGGAAAGTATAAAGGAGATGTGACCTTAATATATTGAGACTTTTGAAAGCAGCTTATTATTGCTCCCAAAAAATAGTAAAGTTGTCAAGTATTCGATTTGATGAATCAAGAAAGTGGATAATAAATAAGTTGCCCTTGCTGAGCATAAATATTCAATACTACAAGTGGCAGAAAAATATTAGCAAAGAAAATTTTCATTTATATAAACTTAGTAAGTAAAAATAAATTTTTAAATCCTTAGTTGATCAGTAATTGAAATATTTAAGGCTCCGCTGAATATCAGCGGAGCCTTAAATATATGAATACTATAAATGCTTAATTATTTATGTATTAAATATACTATGCAGCGTGTTTTTTCTCTCTTTCTTGTTCTGCAATGATCTTCTTCTGGTATCTTGATTGGACAACATCAACAACAACAAGAATTCCTAAAACAAAGTAAAAGGTGGTTTTGCTCATTGCTTCTACAGGGTTTCCAAATAATTTTAAGTGTGCTAGGTGACCTCCTTCCGTGACTAACATGATTCCAACAATGAATAAAATGAAGAGTCCAAGCACTTCATACATTCTATTCTTTTTCAAAAAGGTGGTTACCTTTTCGGAAAGCCATATCATCATAATTCCACTGATGACAATGGCAGTAGCCATGACCCAAAATACGTCAGTCAGTGCCATGGCACTCAAAATGGAATCGAAGGAAAATACGAGATTCATAATAACTATCATGGTTACAATCGAGCCGACGGATTTAGGTGTTTTATCTTCGTGAGATTCGTCTTCGATAGAGATCATGTGCCAGATCTCCTTCATTGCCGTATAAATGATAAATATTCCTCCTCCTAAAACTATGAGACTATGGACGTTCACATTACCTGAGAAATATTTAAAATTGGGTTCCCAGAATGGGTCTTGAAATTTTTCAATAATAGAAACCAAAACAAAAAGTAATACAATTCTCAATATTATAGCTAGACCAATCCCTAATTGTCTAACAAACTTCTGTTTGTCTGCTGGTGCACGCTTAGATTCAAGTGAAATATATAATAAGTTGTCGAATCCCAGAACTGCTTGTAAAAGTACCAAGAAGCCTAAGGTTATAAAATTTTCAACAGTGAACATATAATGGATGTTTTTATTAAGCTGCGAAGATAGTAGAATCGCTGTTTAAATGAAAGAGAATTTATTAGCCATCAATAATGTCTTGTAATAGGTATATTCAAGCCTTTTAACCCTTTTGACCCTTATTTACTCAATATTAATTCATGAGGACTCGTCTTAGGTACTCGTTCAATAATTCCTCTAGCTTCAAGATCTAATTTGACGGAGACAATGTACCAAATAACTTTTCCATCAAAAGTAGGCTGAATCTTCTCAATGGCTAAATCACAGATTGCTTCGTAGGATATTTGTTTGTTTTTCTTAATTGTTTTAAGCATAAAATCTTTGATAAGGTCATATTTCTTCTTAGAAATATTAACTCCTTTCTTACCTTGGGGGTGCAGTGTTTGAAATTTTTCCTCTTTAGCCATGATATTTAGCTTGTAGTTAATTTTTTGAATATTAAAATATTAAATTAAAGCAACGTTTAATATACATATGCTATACTACTATAGAAATCGATGAAGTAGTAAATAATTAACATTTGACTTCTGGAATACTTTTTAAAAAGAAGAATTTTAATTTTCTTTATATGAAGTATTGTGCCAGTAAAAATAAAACAAATATTGTATGACTAAAATATTATTTAACTTATTGTGTTGTGTATTCTTATTGTTTGTGTCCTTCTCTTGCAATGATGATGAGAGTTTGGATGAACCACCAGTAGTTGAAAATACTGATCCCCAATATTTAGAATTGGATTCAGACTATATTTTTGATCAAGATAAATTATTAACTTTTGACTTAATTCTATCAGAAGAGAATTTAGCCTTTATAAATGATGACCCAGCAGCAGAAGAGTATGTAGAAGGCGAACTCAAATTTGAAGGGGAAACGATTTCTCCTGTTGGCATTAGATATAAAGGTTCCATTGGAGCATTTGTTGGTTGCCTTTCTGGTGATAATTGGGCAAACCCATCGGGTTATAAAACTTGCCCAAAGCTTTCAATGCGAATAAAAATAAATTGGGATAATAGTTCTGATAAATTTTATGGATTAAAAAAACTTCAGTTTCATTCTATGAATCAAGATGCCTCTCAAATGAAAGAGAGATTAGGCTATCACTTGTTTCGTTCCATGGGTGTTGCAGCACCGAGGTGTGTGCATGCTAGAGTTTTAATCAACGGAAAGTTTTCTGGAGTGTATACTTTGGTCGAACAGGTTGATGGGCGATTCGCAGATTATCATTTTGATGATGGGTCAGGAAATATTTACAAAGAAGTATGGCCACTAAGTGGAAGTGGCGAGCCAAGATCGGATGCATCTTATATTGAAGCTCTTAAGACGAATGAAGAAGAAGCAAATATTGATATCATAAAGGAATTCGCCCAAGAATTAAGTGCTTCTGATGAGACGAATGTGAAACAAGTGGTTGGAAAATATATGGATGTAGACAAAGCATTGTCTTACTGTTTAGTCGACAGAATGATCAAACATGATGATGGACCTTTTCATTGGTATTGTGGAGGTGGAGATTGCAATCCTCACAATTTTTTTCTGTATGAAAATCCAAGCGAAAATAAAGTTCATATCATTCCATGGGATTTAGATCATACATTTTCAAATTACACCAATCCTAATCTAGTGCTTTTGGTGCCTGATGCATGGGGAGAAACAAGAAATAATTGTGAGCCATTTGATCAAGGAGGACCTGGGATTCAACAAAGATCTGCAGCCTGTGATAAACTGATAAACGGTTTGGTTCAATACGATACAGAATATGATCAGCTTAAACAAGAATTCAAGCAAGGCCCTTTTTCTCAAGGTGAAGTTGAGGCGCTTATAGCAAAATGGAAAGACCAAATTGCAAACGTCACAGAGGAAGCAGTTGAAGTGCATGATTGGGAAGCTATTTCAATTGCAAAGTGGCATAATTCGATGGACAATTTGAAGGAAGCTTTGACTTTGGCTAGAAACAACTAATTCTGATATGGACTTCCTAATTTCTTTGAAATATGACTTACTTTTAGAGAAATGCAATAAATTGATTAATTTGTAAGAGTTTAACTCCAAATTAAATCTTACATATGTCTTTTAGAATATTAAAGTATTCATTTCTTGCATTATTCTTATTATTCCTAGCCTGTAAAGACGATGAAATAGGGACGGTGGTTCCAGTCGTCGAAGAGATGGAAGAAGAAATGGAAGAGGTGAATGAGCCTGAAGAAGAAGAGGAGGAGGAGATGCAAGCTCAGTATCTAACACTTGACTCAGACTATCTGTTTGATCAAGATAAATTTCTCACTTTTGAATTAATTTTATCAGAAGAAAATTTAGCCTTTTTGGACAATGACCCAGCAGCAGAAGAATATGTTGAGGGCTCCCTCAAGTTTGAAGGAGAAACTGTTTCTCCAGTTGGGATTAGATACAAAGGATCAATAGGAGCATTTGTAGGTTGCGTTTCTGGAAGCAATTGGTTTGAACCATCTGGTTATAAAACTTGTCCCAAGCTTTCGATGAAAATAAAAATAAACTGGGAAAATAGCTCTGACAAATTTTACGGACTCAAGAAATTGCAGTTTCATTCTATGAATCAAGATCCTTCTCAAATGAGGGAACGTTTGGGGTATCATCTGTTTCGGTCTATGGGTGTAGCAGCTCCAAGATGTGTTCATATAAAGTTGCTGATCAACGGGCAATTTACAGGAGTATATACTTTGGTCGAACAAATTGATGGTCGCTTTGCAGATTATCATTTTGAAGATGGTACTGGAAATGTTTATAAAGAAATTTGGCCGCTGCGAAGCAATGGTCAAGCATGGCCAGATCAATCCTACAAAGAGGCACTTAAGACCAATGAGGAAGAAGCCAATGTTGATCTATTTAAATCATTTGCTCAAGAATTAAGCGTATCGAACGAAGGTAATGTGAAAGAGGTGATAGAAAAGTATATGGATGTAAAAGAGGCTTTGGCATATTGTGTTGTTGATCGTGTAATCAAACATGACGATGGACCTTTTCACTGGTATTGTGGTGGTGGAGACTGTAATCCACATAATTTTTATTTTTATGAAAGTCCTAGTGCCGCTAAGGTGCATCTTGTTCCTTGGGATCTAGATCATTCATTTACAAATTACACAAGCCCAAATGCGGTGACTTTAATTCCAGATGACTGGGGAGAGATAAGCAATAATTGCCAGCCATTTTCAAATGGTTTTTTCGGCCTTCAACAAAAATCTGCAGCTTGTGATAAACTTATAAATGGCTGGGTGCAATATTCATCAGAATTTGAGCAGATCAAACAAGAATTTAAACAAGGTCCAATGTCTCAAAATGATGTGGATGCCCTTCTTGTAAAATGGCAAGCTCAAATAGGAAATACAACAGAGGAGGCTTACCAAATTTATGGCTCAGATGCCATAAGCTCAAGTCAATGGATGAATTCCGTGGAAGAACTTAAGATAGCTCTGACTATGGCCAGAAATAACTAGTTTGCTCTAACACAAAGGTTCAATCATTTATATTTTATCAAATTAATAGATGTCAAATATATCTTCTATTGTGACTAGTTTATAATCAGAATTAAGGAGAAGACGATAGTTGCCTATATATTGTTTGATAGAATTCAGTTATATTGATTGCTTAAACTAAAAAGAAATATGATAAATCAAATTATTAAGAATCTGTTCCTCGTGAGCTTGTTTTTCACCTTTAGTCTAGTAACATATGGTCAAAATTTTGAAGGCTCTATAACTTATAAGCTAGAAACTCAAAATCCAAATCCAGAAATGATTTCTGAAGAGGATTTTCAAAAAATGCTCAAGGAGACATTTGGGGAGCGAGGTTATATAGTTCAAAATTATTTTTATAAAGGTTCGAATTATATATCAGAAATGGATGTAGGAAAAGAAGTAGGTTTTATGGCGTATAATTCCGAAGATGGTCTGTTGTATAGTTGGCAAAAAGATGCAGAAACTGCAGTTACCTTAGATAGTAAAAAGTTCATGGATGAATTTGTTGAAATTTTAGAGTCAGAAGAAACAGAAACAATCTTAGATATTCTTTGCTCAAGTATAATTGTAAAATCTAAGTTTGGAGAAATGAAAATTTGGTACAACAAAGATCAATTCAAAATGGATCCTAAATTATATGAAGAACATAAATATGGACACTGGAACGAAATTTTAAAAAGAATAGAATGCCTTCCACTTAAAATAGAACAAAAGGGATTGATGGGACAGCTTACTCAAACAGCGATTGAATTTAAGGCAGAAGCGGTAGAGGATTCAAAATTTGCCATTCCAAAATTTAAAGAAGTTACTGCAAATCCAATGAATTAAAATAGTATCGAGGATTGTGTGATTTAAAAAAAGACTGATTTATATAACAATATAAATCAGTTTTTTTTGAGGAATAAGAAAGTTATAATTGTTTAATTTCAGTGACCAAGTCGGTCAAAGCTTTTTTAGCGTCACCAAAGAACATGGAAGTTTTCTCGTGAAAGAACAATTGGTTTTGTATGCCAGCGTAACCCGGCTTCATACTTCGTTTGTTTACAATAATTGTCTTTGCGTCTAGCACTTCCAAAATTGGCATTCCATATATAGGGGAACTAGGATCATCTTTTGCAGCTGGATTAACGACATCATTTGCACCAACTACTAGTACGACATCTGTATTTGCAAATTCAGAATTTACGTCTTCCATCTCTTTTAGTTTTTCGTAAGGGACATTAGATTCAGCCAGCAAGACGTTCATATGTCCCGGCATTCGACCAGCTACAGGATGGATGGCATAGGTAACTTCTACACCCCTTTCTTCAAGTAGTGATTCTAATTCGTGAATGACATGTTGTGCTTGAGCAACAGCCAGTCCATAGCCTGGTACTATTATTACTTTTTTAGAATAATTCATGAGGACTGCTAAGTCAGAAGGAGAAACTTCTTTCACAGTTTTTCCCTCATCTGATCCGGCAGCTGCAGCTCCGGCTGCGCCAAAGGCTCCAAAGATTACATTGCTCAAAGGACGGTTCATAGCTTTGCACATAACCAAGGTCAATATCGTTCCTGCTGAGCCAACCAAAATTCCCCCTGTCAGCATCACTTGATTGCCGTATAGAAAACCAGCAAAGGCAGCGGCCAATCCGGTAAAAGAATTTAATAAAGAAATTACAACAGGCATGTCTGCGCCTCCAATTGGAATAACGAACAGTACACCGTAAATCAAAGAAGCAAAAAATAATAAATAGACATGTAGCATTGAAGCACCAGTCATCAAAATAAATACGGCATAAATGACTAAGCCGATCATGACTGCCGTATTTAAAATATTGTATTTAGGGAGTCTGATGGCTCCTTTCATGCTTCCATTTAATTTTGCAAAAGCAACCATGGATCCACTGAACGAAACAGAGCCAATGACCAAGCCAGCAAGGATGACGCTAATGGCCATATTGTTTCCAAGATTGTGTTGGTATTCTAATAAGGATATCAATGCAGCACAAGCTCCGCCCATCCCATTAAACAATGAAACTAGTTCTGGCATTTTTGTCATCTGAACCTTCATGGCCGTTAACCAACCAACGATGGTGCCCAAAAGAATTGCACCGAAGATCAATCCATATATTAATGGACTTACTGCACCTTCATGCAACGCGACAGTTCCAATAATTGCTAGTACCATTCCGAAAGCTGCAATGAGGTTTCCACGTCTAGCAGTTTCTGGGTGTCCCAGCATTTTAAGACCTATTACAAAAGTAATAGAGGCGATCAAGTATATGACATCAAGGATAAATGGGCTCATCTATTTCTTTTTCTTTTTAAACATTTCGAGCATTCTGTCTGTAACCACAAATCCTCCAACCACATTTAGAGTGCCTAAAAAAACTGCTAAAAATCCTAATACCAAAACAAAGACATTGTCACCATGATAATTCAGAAGCACTATAATTGCTCCCACGATAACTACCCCATGAATTGCATTTGCACCACTCATTAAAGGAGTATGCAAAACGGCGGGCACTTTTCCTATGATCTCTACTCCTACAAAAATGGATAGTATGACAATGTAGACCATTTGGATATTTTCACCTATGAAATTTAAAATTTGATCCATTGTTTATTGCATTAAAATTTCTCCCTTATGTGTGATGAGGGTGCCACTAGTAATCTCGTCTTCTAGATTCCAATTAAATTTTCCTTCAGAGACTAAGTGAGCTAAAAAAGTATCTATATTTCTTGAAAGTAATTGACTTGCGTTTGTAGGTAGTTGAGCAGGAAAGTTTGAGACACCTACTATTTTTACTCCATTGACTTCTACTATTTCGTCGGCTTTACTAAGGGCAGTGTTGCCACCTTTGGACACTGCCATATCGACAATGACAGCCCCTTGTTTCATGTTTTTTATCTGGTCTTCGCTGATTAGTATTGGAGCTTTTGCACCTTGGACAAGAGCAGTTGTGATTACTAGGTCAGCTTGGAATAAAGATTTATTGACAGCTTCTTTTTGTTTCGCTAAATATTCAGCTGTGACTTCTTTAGCATATCCGCCTTCAGTTTTTACGCCTTCATTTTCTACGCTAATAAATTTAGCCCCTAAACTTTCTGTTTGTTCCTTTGTCTCAGCCCGCACATCTGTAGCTTCTACGACAGCACCTAATCTCTTAGCTGTAGCGATTGCTTGTAAACCAGCCACCCCAACACCAAAGATTAAAACTTTAGCTGGAGTTATTGTTCCTGCAGCAGTCATCAACATAGGGAAGATCATGCCCAGGTGATTCGCACCGGTTATGACTGCTTTGTAGCCAGAGAGATTGCTTTGGGAACTTAATACATCCATGCTTTGTGCCCTTGATATTCTAGGCATGGCATCTAAGCTCAATGCAGAAACATTTTTAGCAGCCAACTTTTTGATCAACTCATCTTGCAACCTATGAAACAGTTGGCAGATTAAAATCTGATCTGATTTCATTGCTGCTATTTCATCTTCGGTAGGTGGATTGATTTTAATTAGAACATCGGCTTGAGCAATTGAATCCGCATTTGATCCTGAAAGAGTAACGCCTTCGGTTTGATAAGATTCGTCGAGGAAAGAGGCTGCAGATCCCGCACCTTTTACTATAGAAACATCAAATCCTAATTTTTTGAGTTTGCCAATAGACTTGGGTATTATCCCTACTCTCGTTTCCCCAGGATTGGTCTCCTTTAATATGTGAAGTTTCAAAGTTTTGGTTTTGTTAAGATTAACAATATAATAAAAGTTTGGCAATTCTTGTTGAAAATTCTAGACAAGACCCTTCCGGATAGAAACTAGACATAACCGCTTGGAAGCTTATTACAATGCAAGGCTTAATTTTTTTGCTTAGATAGAAATGGAAAGGAGTATGTTTATTATGTAAGAATGGAGTCATGAAATCCTCATCAGTATTATATAATAAACATTAACCATGTTTGACAGATTTCGCTGTTTTCAATTAGCCTTTAAATATTAGCTA
>CALIIW010000229.1 GCA_938018185.1 uncultured Saprospiraceae bacterium | reverse complement strand
CAATATCCAATCCTCTTCTAACGGAAAACCAAGGATGGTCGTATCAATATCAAGACCATTCTCATCAATCGTCTCAAATCCATAGCCCACTTTTGGAAAAAGCCCCAGAGAGCTTTGCCCTCTTTTCTCAATGCCAATAGGGCCATTGTAACCTGTTGCCGCTTCAGAGCTTTGATTGAGACTTCCGTCAAGATGATTTACCACTTCTAGGCGAGCAATTACTTTTGGTTCATCTACAATTTCTTCATTAGTGTAGACACGCAAGATCGGTAAAGGGCTCGTGAAATTTTCTACCGTACCTTGAAACCAAGATGGCGTAGGTTCATAATTTTGACTCTCATTATTAATGCCAAGATGGAGGTAAAAGTTTGAACTTAGATCCGAAGAATTCAAACCATCATAATTGTGTACTTGAACGGCTAAAACATTTTCGCCATTCTTGAAAAGTTGCATGACATCCTCTTCAAAAAAAGTAAAAGATTCCGGCGCAAGCCCTTGATACAAATTGGCCTCATTCAATTGTGTTGCGCTGGCGTTGTAGGAAGGAAAAGGTTCTGTAATAAATCTTCTGGCAACTTCTTCGCCGTTTAGGTAGGCTACAAAACCATCATCATAATCTGCATCAAGAATGGCTCTCGAAATTTCGGAAACGTTTACGATGTCAAAAGTATATCTTATAAAAACAGCATTTGTTCGATCAATGATTGTTTCATCATCACCATCACCATAACCTATGCCTCCAATACCTGCTGTCCATGCACCGTCGTCAAAACTTTCTGTAAACCAGTCGATGGGCGTATTTGATGTAGGAATAGTATAAACACAATCATCAGTAGGAAAAAGTGCCGTTTCCCAATGATTTACTTGAGTGAAAGCAGCACAATTGATAAAAATTAAAAAAAGGGTAACACCATAAATTCGCCGCATCATTCAATTAAAATTTTAATTCTATTCAGTACATAAAAGTACTATATAAAAGTGACTTAAATTATCTAATCGAAGATATAATTGACTATATTTAGACTGTTCTTAAGAAAGAATTTTTTAGAAAATCCTATAACCTTATAAGCGACCAATTTTGAATTTTAATCTATCTACACTTGATCTAGGAATAATTGTTTTCTACCTTTTAGCAGTGGTAGCTTTAGGCTTTTATTTTGGAAGCAAGCATAAAAACGCCGAAGACTATTTTTTGGCCGGAAGAAATTTGACCTGGCCTATCATCGGTTTTTCTTTGTTTGCCTCAAACATGTCATCCAATAGTTTAGTTGGTTTGGCAGGAGCAGGGTATGCCGATGGATTTATGGTCTATTCTTACGAATGGATGGCTGTCATAGTCTTGATCATCTTTGCCGTTTTCTTTTTACCTTTTTATTTAAAAAATAAAATATTCACTATACCAGAATATCTTGAAAGAAGGTATTCCTATGCTGTAAGGGCGTATGCCTCCTTCATTGCTATTACCTTAAATATTTTAGTTGACATAGCTGCCACCTTATATGCAGGCGGACTAGTGATCAATTTGATATTTCCAGATCTTGCCTTATGGCAAATCATCATAGGCTTAGCTCTTATCGCAGGGGTGTACACCATAACAGGCGGTCTGAGTTCGGTCATGTACACAGATGCGGTACAGGCTGTAATCTTAATCTTTGGTTCCTCAGTGATTTCTTATCTAGCCTATGTAGAAGTTGGCGGATGGGATGCTGTTGTTGCCATCACTGATGCAGAACATTTTAAGGTTATGAAACCCATGGACGATGAGTCGATGCCTTGGCCCTCGGTCTTCACGGGCGTGCTCTTAATTGGGTTTTATTTTTGGGGCACCAATCAATACATTACTCAAAGAACTTTGGCTTCCAAAAATTTAAGACAAGGACAATGGGGCGCCATGTTTGCTGGATTTTTAAAATTGTCCATTCTTTTCATTATGATTTACCCGGGTGCTTTTGCAAGAGTATTGTATCCAAACATGGAGAAGATGGATATGATATATCCAACGATGTTATTCGATCTGCTACCAACTGGATTGCTAGGCATCGTCTTGGCAGGTTTGATAGCCGCTATGATGTCAAGTTTAGATTCAGGATTGAATTCTGTTTCTACTTTGATCACGATGGATTTTGTAAAAAAATTAAAACCAGAAGCAAGTTCTAAACAACTAATGAATATCGGTCGGGTGATAACAGCCATCGTTATGGTCATCGCCATAGTCTGGGCACCACAAATTGGTAATTTTGAAAAACTCTGGGACTACCTACAAAATACCTTGGCTTGGTTTTGCCCTCCTGTAGTAGCTCTTTTTGTGATGGGCTTGTTTACCAAAAAGTCAAACAACCTAGGCGCCTTAGCTTCTATCGTGGTAGGCTTTTCTTTGACGGTACTTTTGATAGGACTAAAGATGTACGCTCCAGAATATAAGTTAGGAAATTTTCTCTATGTTGCCACGGTACATTTCTTAATCTGCTGCCTAGTACTTTACATCTTCAGTCTCTTTGGAACTGCCAAGCCTGAAGCCGAACTGGCAAAAGTCGTCTGGACCTCTGAAGAGATTAAAAACGAAACCATCTCTTTGAGAGAATTACCTTGGTACAAAAATTATAGAATACAAGCAGTAGCTTTAATCATACTAGTAATAATAATTTTGATAGCAAACTAGAGACGCAATATCTTGCGTCTCCACACCTAGTAAAGACGCAATATATTGCGTCTCCACCGATAAAGAAAAAAAACGAATATGGCATTATTTAACGAAAAAAGCCCACTCGAATACGACGCAATAGTCATCGGCACCGGAATAAGCGGCGGCTGGGCAGCAAAAGAACTTTGTGAAAAAGGTTTAAAAACTTTGGTCTTAGAAAGGGGGCGGAACGTTACACATATTGCAGATTATAAAACCGCTGCGATGGATCCTTGGGATTTGGAAAATGGAGGAAGACTTGCGGAAGAGGAACTAGAGAAAGATTATCCAAAGCAAAGAAGAACAGGGTATACCACAAGACCGGAATGGGTGCATAATTTTGTAAAAGACTCTGAGCATCCATATGAAGAAGAGGAAGGGACTAGATTTGATTGGATACGTGGTTATCAAGTAGGAGGACGTTCTTTGGTCTGGGGCAGACAATCTTACCGTTGGTCAGAAATGGATTTTGAAGCCAATGCAAAAGATGGTGTAGCAATTGATTGGCCAATTCGATATAAAGATGTTGCCTCTTGGTATGATTATGTAGAGTCATTTGTAGGGATCAGTGGGATGAATGAAGGCTTGAAGCAATTGCCTGATGGCAAATTTTTGGCTCCGATGGATTTCACTTGCGTGGAAACAGATTTGAGGAAACAAATGAAAAGCAAATGGAAACATAGAATGCTTACCATTGGCAGAACGGCACACATCACTTCTGAACCTGAAAAATTTGGAAAGAGGGGAGAGTGCCAACATAGAAATCGCTGCATGAGAGGTTGCCCGTATGGTGCATACTTTAGTAGTAACTCTTCCACCTTACCTGCTGCAGAGGCAACTGGCAATATGACCTTGAGACCAGACGCTATTGCAACAGAAATAGTTTACGATGAAAAAACACAAAGGGCAACAGGTGTAAGAATCATTGATTCAAAGACGAAAGAAACTTTTGAGTTTAAGGCAAAGATTATATTTTGTAATGCTTCTACCGTTGGATCAACCAGCATCTTGATGCAGTCGAAGTCTAAGCGTTTTCCAAATGGTCTAGGAAATGATTCAGGGGAGTTGGGGCACAATATGATGGACCATCATTTTCAAGTCGGCGCTTCTGCAGATGTAGATGGCTATGAGGATAAGTATTATAAAGGTAGAAGGCCAAATGGTTTTTACATTCCTAGATTCAGAAACCTACCAGGCCATAAGGATTCTAAAAAAGATTTTATCCGAGGTTACGGATACCAAGGTGGTGCTTCGAGAGAGAACTGGCAAAGAGGTGTGGCAGAAATGGGCTACGGCCAAAAGTTTAAAGACGATCTTTTTAAACCAGGTCCTTGGCGAATTGGGATGAACGGCTTTGGAGAAATTCTTCCTTACCATGATAACAAAATGGAATTGACAGACCAGAAAGACGATTGGGGTTTACCACTTGTAAAATTCTATACCACACTCCGTGATAACGAAATGAAGATGCGGGAAGACATGAAAGATGCTGCTGTGGAAATTTTTGAAGCAGCTGGCTATAAAAATGTTAAGCCTTTTGAAAGATCCTACGGTATAGGTTTAGGCATTCATGAAATGGGTACTGCCCGAATGGGTAAAGATCCTAAAACCTCAGTGTTGAATAAATGGAATCAAATCCATACAGTGAAAAATGTTTTTGTAACGGATGGTTCTTGCATGACATCAGCTGCTTGTCAAAATCCATCCTTGACCTACATGGCATTGACGGCACGTGCGGCGAATTTTGCAGTAGAAGAATTGAAGAAAGGAAACCTATAATTTATAAAATTATGAAAAGAAGAACAGCTTTAAAAAATCTCAGTTTAGGAATAGGATATACCATGACCTATGCAGGCATGGCTGCTTTTGTTACAAGTTGCAAAGCGGACAATACAATCAAAGAAGTCGCAACATCCTGGAAGCCATCCTTTTTGGACGAAGCACAAAGTTCCATGCTAACAGATATATTGGATGCCTTCCTTCCTACTACTAAAAGTTCACCAGGATTTAAAGATTTGAATCTGATACAAGTCTTGGACAATGTAGTAAACAAACTCTATAAAAAAGAAGACCAAGAAATATTCTCTGCTGGCTTGGCAGAAGTTGCTACAAAGTTTGGAGCATCAAAAGATTTAAAAACATTCATGGAAACCCACATGACTAAGAAGCCAAAAGCAGAAGAAGCACGCCTTGATAAACTCTTAGATTTAAAGAAAGAAGAAGTTGCTGAGGCAGATCTAAAAGAATACCATTTTCAAAAAGCCATGAATAGCATTCGCGGCATTGGGATCTCCTCTTACTTTAGCAACGAGACCATTGCGACGGAGCATTTGAACTACGATCCAATACCAGGGAAGTATATTGGTTGTATGCCGGTGAGTGAGGTTGGGAATAGTTGGGCCTTGTAGATATAATAAAAAAGGAAAAATGAATCCTATTTGTTAGGAAGAAATCGGTTTATTACTTTGTTTATCTTCTTGATTCTTCTGCAGCCTTTTCGCTTCTATTTTTTCTGAAGGGTATTTCCTTATCCGTTAACGAATGTAGAAAATTGACCAAATCCTCTTTTTGCTGAAGCGAAAAATTTAATGGTTCAATCATGAGGGTATCCATATTGATGGGATCTTTTACAAAGTCATATGGGTTGCTATAGAAATCAATGACCGCTTCAAGAGTCTCAAACATACCATTATGCATGTAGGGAGCGGTCAAAGCTACATTTCGCAAACCTGGAACTTTAAATTTTCCTAAATCGGAAGAGTCCTTAGTAATCTCATAGCGTCCTTTATCTAATAAAGTCTGCGCATCAAATAGTCCAATGTTTCTAAATTCATCTCCTGTGAAATCCGGACCAAAATGACACTCAAAACATTTGTTCTCATCTGCGATAAAAATCTCTCTACCTCTAAGTTGTGATGCTGTCATGGCGGTTGAATCAATGTCACCTACCCAAAGATCATGAGGCGCGGTTCCGTTACTTTCTAAACTCCTTTGAAATTCTGACAAGGCATGGGCAATGTTAAAAGAATCTGGTTTTGTATTATAAATCAATTGAAAAAGTGAATCGTATTCGCTGTTTAATTGCACACGTTCGACAGCTACTTCATAAGAGAGATTCATTTCTACAGGATTTTCAATAGGGACAATCACTTGCTCCTCCAAGCTGGCAACACGGCCATCGTAGAAAAAGTAAGGCCGGCTAAGCATATTCATGACTGATGGCGTATTCCTTATCGCTAAACTGTCATTCACTCCCAATGAAAAAGACATATTATCAGCGAAGGCAAATTCAGGTTTGTGACAACTGGAACATGAAATAGTACGGTCTAAAGATAAAATTGGATCAAAAAAAAGCTTTTCACCCAATGCTATTTCAGTAGATGTGTTTGATGCTTCCCCAGAAAGATTTGGGTTTAAATCAAAAAGGCTACCAATACTAATAACACTTAAACACATCAAGACTAGCCATTTCATAGGTAATATTACAATTTTTTAATATGTTTAAAGAGCCGCCCTAAATTTGCTGTCTCATATAATTTAGGACAAGATAAGATATCTTATTCTAATCTAAAAAATCTGATGATAGTTTGAAATGACAAGTACTAAAGGAGATTTTACTAAATAAAAATTTATTCTTAACTTAAATTCTAGTTTAGATATCTTACTCTTAACACAACGCCACCTAATCCATTTAATTTTGCCAAAACCAAAATCAAAAGAAGAACTTCTAAATCAAAGTCAGGAAAATTACCGGGCATTGATGCAATTGATAGATTCTTATTCAAAAGAAGAACTTTCAATGGAGTTCCCAAAGGGAACTTTAAACCGAAATGTTAGAGATATAATAACGCATCTACACCAATGGCATCTATTTTTTTTAGCTTGGTATAAAGTAGGAATGAAAGGAGAGAAACCAGACATGCCTGCCAAAGGATACACCTGGCAAATGCTACCTGCCTTGAACAATAAAGTTAGAGAAGATTTTAAAAATGTTGCCTTAGAGGAAGCATTAAAAGATCTGAAACGTTCTTATAAAAAAGTACAAAAAATAACAATGGATCATTCCAATGAGGAACTTTTCGAAAAGAAAAGATACAAATGGACTGGCTCTACCTCTTTAGCAGCTTATTTAATTGCAAATTCTTCCTCCCATTATACTTGGGCCATCAAGCAAATAAAAAAAGCAAAAAAATGAGACCTTATGCAACAGGATACCAAACAAACAATCGCTATTAAATTTGGACAGTATCTAGACAATGATGATTATGAAAATTTCAAATCAATATTAGCTCCTGTCTGCATCTATGAAATTGGAGAAGAAATCTTAAAGGACAAAGATGCCGTAGCTGGTCTATATGAAAAAAACATGAAAGAAGGCAAACTCAAGTTTGATGAATTGCAATGGGGCAAGAGCAGAGTCGAGCAAGTAAGCGACAGTCAATTTGATGTATATTTCTCTGACTTCTTAAAACATAAAGGCATCTCACACAATTACAACTGCAAGCAAAGAGTCACTGTGAATAATGAAAACCTCGTCTGCGAAATTGTACATATGGAACTGCCCGGCGAAAAAGAATCTTTATTGGCTTACTATCAGAAAGTTGGTTTATAAAACCAAAAATCTATTGTGCCTATTGTGCAAACCTACTGTGCCTATTGTGGTTCAAAAAAGTTTTTTAACGCAAGGTAAACCCCATTACTCCAACCAAAACCATCCTGCACCGCATACTCCCCACCAGCAGCTTCAAGACTCAAGTCTTCCACATTGTACTTCTCAACAAATTTCCCGCTCTCCGCATAAACCTTTTCATTTAAAGAAATCCATCTTTGCGCCATCTCCTTAGCATATGCTTCATGCCCATAATTGTGAAGCCCTTTTATAGCGATCCATTGCAGCGGTGCCCAACCATTAGGTGCATCCCACTGTTGTCCAGAATTAATCGGGGTAGTTACAAAGCCTCCGGGTCTTTCTAAATGCTTTTTTAGATATGGCTCAATTTTATCGGATTGCTCATCCGTACAAAGTCTTAAAAACAAAGGAAAAGTACAAGCTAGATTTATAGATTCTGTAGAAGCATTTTTGTCTAAACTGAAATCAGAAAAAGTCCCTTCTTTTTCGTTCCAAAGTTTTGAATGAATGAATTCCTTACGTGCTTCTGCTTTTGTAATATACGTATCAGCAAGGGCTGGATTGTCTGCAAGTTTGTAAGTTTTGCTTAAGGTATTTTCTAAATGATACAACAAACAATTTAGATCCACTGGGATAATATCTGAACAACGGATTTTTTCTAAACTTTTATAATCAGAAAACCAGCGAGAACTGAAATCCCAACCAGATTCGCAAGCAGCTCTAACATTGGCAAAAAGATCTTCTTCCGTTCTACCACTTTTCTTTAATAAGTCTAAGTCGTCTTGGTACATCTCTCCACGAGCAGAAGGATACTTATCATAATATCTATTCACGATATAATCATCAAGCTTAACAACATGGGAATGACTAGAACCATTTTCTTTAAGCTGATCAGATCCAAGCATCCAGAAGTCGTATTCTTTCTGTAGTTGTTCTTTGTATTGTAAATAAATAATATCTCCTTTTTTATCAGCCAGCAATTCTACCATCAAAGAGAAAAAAGGGGGCTGCGAACGACCAAGAAAGTATGTTCTATTTCCATTGGGAATGAATCCAATCTTATCAATCAACCAAGCAAAATTATTGATCATGTTTTCAATAGTCTCCCATTCATCTTGAATCGCTAATCCCAACATGGTGAAATAACTGTCCCAATAATAGACCTCATTAAATCTACCACCTGGTACAATGTACGGGAAAGGGAGTTGTATTAAGGAAGCATCCTTAACTTGATTTTGAGGTTTTCTTTTCAATACAGACCATAAGGATTTTATATGCTCCCTAGCGCTTTTGGATAAATCTGTTTTGAAAGAATTTTCTTCTGGATAAGCTAGTATGAAGTTTTCTTCAAAGAAAGATCTTAGATCAAAAGTTGGTGACTGCTTTAGACTTTTGTAAGCTAAAAGGATTGATTTAACTTTTTCCCTCGGGATGGCATCAGAGATAACTTTGCCATCTTTGTAAAGTCCAGATTCATGAAGATCTTTGAATAGAGATCCAAGAACTTCTTCTGGCGGTCTAAATCTGTTATTCGACATTAATTTTATTCTTTGTTAAGTGGTTCAGTGCAAATAAACTTGCTAGTAAAAGAAGTAAAGGTATAACAGTATAACTAAAAGCAGTCTCTGCGCCGATGTTTTTAAAAAGATATCCTATAGCTCTTGATCCAAGTGTGCCACCCAAAGCGGAAAATATAATAATCAAACCCGACATCGGACTGTGTAATTTTTGGGGTAGGGCGGATAAGACTACTGAGTTTATCAAAGGATATATCGGTGCTAAGAACAGACCGACAAGTGGAAATGCAAATCCCAAAAATGGAATATCAAATATACTTGTCACGCCCGATATCTTAGATGTTATCGCTTTAGGTAAAACAAGCAAAACCATAACTATTGCAAGAATGATACAAACGGATAGTATCCAAAACCAAGAGATCTTTTTTACCAATTGACCAGCTATTAATCTTCCTACTCCTAGAGAAATGAAAAGAATACTTGTCATGATGATCGCTAAATTTTCAGGTAAGTCTAAAACGCGCTCGTTAAAAGTTGGAAGCCAGGTCATGATACCTTGTTCTACCATAACAAATAAGAATGCGGACATTACAAAAACCAACACAAGCATTTGCCCCATGAGTTTGCCCATTTCCATAAAGTCTTCTCCAAGGCTATTTCCTGCAGGTATTTCTGTTTTTTCATACTTAGAAAAGAAAAGAAATAAAAACGAAAGGGCAGATAAAAAGGCAAGCAATAAATAAACATTGATCCAAGATTCAGGATTGGATTCTTGATTAAACATTGGAAATAAAAAATAAGCGAAGGTGATTCCAAACATGAAGACACCTTCAATAGAACTCATCATTGAATTATGCTCTTGTTGGGTTTCAGTCAACAAACCAATGGTAGAGTAGACAGAGACCTTAATCAAAGCAAAGGATATACCTACTGAAAGGAATAGCAATTTAGCTGAAGTAAAATTATTGCCAAAGTACATTCCAAGACAAGCAATGGTTACAATACCCAATCCGATCAACATGGCTTTTTTGTACCCCAATCTAGGCAAGAAAGATGCAACCAAAAAAGAAACAATGGCAATAGGCATGTCCTTAAATAATTCCAGCAGACTTGCTTGAACTTCATCGACCCCATATAATTTTTGTGCTTTGAGTATGACGATGCCAACACTATTGAGAAGCATGGCAAATACAAAGTAGTTTATGTAGAGAGCAATTTTTATTCCTTGAGATTTTTGCATTATTGTATTATTTAGTTACACTAAAAGTCTTTTCATCTCTTCCAACTCCCGTGATGATCAATTTTTTCCATGAAGCAGGTATAGTAGAATCTACTTGTTGTATACCATCCTCTACAATATCTAGACCACCAAAACCAGATAGCACTGCTTGGAGCATGGCACCAGCTCCGGTAGCAAAGTATGGATTGGTGCCCCCAGCTGCTTCTGATATAACTCCAAACGGAGGCACTTCATTTCTCTTATAAGAATAAGCAAAAACATCAGCAGCGGCATCAGCTTTTCCTAATCTGTTGTATAGAATAGAAAGAATTCCAGCACCCATTGCTGGTCCATTTGGAGACATCACTGGTTCATAATATTCTAGATCTTTTCTGATCTGTTCCTTATCCGTATAAAGTTTTAATGGGTAAGCGAGCAGATTGACATCTGCTTGTTTAATTTCTTCCCCTTTATAGGTGGCATGTTCTTTAATAACACCATCAGCAAATTTCAAGATCGGAATATTGTCGGCAACATGTGTCCAATCTGGATCTGCTTTTTTATTTAGGACTGCTGCTGCTAGTGTTGCATATCTTAAGGACAAGATGGCAACAGCATTTGTGAATGCATTATTGTCAACATTCTCCGCCCATTCATCTGCCGCAACAACATTGTTGATGTCATATTTTCCAGGCCCATTTCTTTCAACCCTGCTCGCCCAATAAACGGCAATTTCCTTTAATACTGGATAACCTTTTTCTTCCAGCCATTCTTGGTCTTGAGTAACTTCAAAGTATTTCCAAAATGCCCAACCAATACAACCAGTGATGTGGTGTTCAAAAGGTCCTGTCAGAGCCCACACGGGTGTGTCCTCAGAACCATCTTCCGCAGATTCCCAAGGAAACATGGCTCCCTTGTACCCATGTGCAAATGCGTTTTGCTTGGCGGCCTCTAATCTTTCAAATCGATAGTTCAGCAAACTCTCTGCGATTTCTGGTTGCATCATCAGTAAAGGTGGAAACATCCATAATTCTGTATCCCAAAAAACATGGCCATTATACCCTAATCCCGAAAGTCCCATTGGAGAAAGTGAAAACGATGTACCAGCTCTAGCAAAGGAGTACAAATGATACAGTGCAAATCTTATGTCACGAGTGATGTCATCATCTCCTTCTACCGTAACATTTGATTTCCAAAGTTCTTCCCAAGCTGCCTCATGTGCTTTTTGCAATCTTTCTTTTCCTTCTAGCATCGCATAAATCGATAAACGCTCCGCTTCATTATGCGGATCTTCGTATTGCTCTGAAGAACAAGTAGAGGCTATTATGGAAAAAGCATAAGTTTCTCCTGCTTTCAATTGCTTGTGAAATTTAGTCAAGTGCATATTATAATCCCAGTCTTCGTGGATCAACGCAGGTTCGTTACCGTGGTCTTCTTCAAAAATAAAACTGTTTGATGCAGCTAGCTTTATTCTGCCAGAAGGACTCAATCCAACGGAGGTCATCAAGGGGATCTTGACATGTGGTCTGTCAATTTCAGCATAGTAATTTCTTACATCAGCTAAATGGACAGGAGCCTCGATGACTGACATAGGCGTTATCAAAATATCCTTAGTTGCTTTTATTTCAACATTGATCATTGCAGAGTAGGGTAGGTGCCTTAAAGCCATCATGCTTGTCTTTACCTCCGCTTTATCTAAGGCTGTAAAAGTAGTTTCAAGCGCGGCTGTTTTCATATTTAAGGTTTGCTTGTAATTCTTGATATCTTTTGGTTCAATTCTTTGGCGATCGATATCCAAATTCATGTTCAAATGATTGAATGTTTTTAGGATATTCGAAACACGACCTCTTTGGTAATAGTCATAGGTACCATTAAGTACCACATCAGAGATCTTCATTGGCTCTGCTGAAGATACAATTCCAATGACACCATTGGCAACCGTTACACCATAATAATTTGAAGGATCTATATCATCTGCTACAACTTCCCAAGGAGTTTGGGATTGAACAAAATTGAAGCAGATAAAAGCATTGATCAACAATAAAAAATACTTCATCTTTTGCATTGAATTTATCGATTAAGATACACAAGTTTTAAACTATCTCCTCGCATAGAAAGGTAAAGTTTGTCTTGATAATAGAGAATATCACGGACTTCACTATAAAGAGGACAAAACGTTTTATATGCATTGGATTTTTGCCAAATGTTATTTTTGAAAGCTAGGATAGATAGATCTCCTGCATCTTGTCTTCCCAAATTTGGATCAACATCAAATAGATTTCCTCCAAAACAAAAGGTATTGTCACTTATCTTTTCAATGGCATAGATCGGGGCAACTTGCAGACTTTGCGGTAAGTCATGCTGCTCCCAAGAATTATCTTTTTGTATGAAATAAGAAGAGGCCAATTGATGTATTTCTTTTCGATCTGCTGATTCAAAAGTCTTGGTAGGAAGTAATGCTGCAATACTAGCTTTTACATAATCTTCCGCTTTTAAAAATTTCTTTTTTGCTGCTGGCAATTGGGAAACAAATAGTTCCTGGTTAGGGTAGGGAACCTCTATGTCATTTGCATAATAAGTGATCAATGTTTCTACAGATCCATTTCTGTCAAAGTCATTGGTGTAGGATCGCAGCGGAAATCTTGGACTGGCCTTTAGGGCATGATTTAAACCAAAGTTACCGGCTATAATATCCTTAGCGCCATCTTGATTTATATCTTCAATGTATACGGAAGACCACAGACCATTCGAATCATCAATGCTCGAAATTTCTACTTCGTCTCCTTCGATTTTAACTATTGTTATCGGCATCCAATGGCCTACAATGACAAGCTCTTTGTTTTTACTCTTGTCAAGATTTGCCCAAGCAGCTGCTTGGATTTCATCAAACAGCGGGCACTCCAGTATTTGATATTTAAAATTGTTATTTACATATATTCTGGAATTTTCCTCCGTCTGTATAAAGTAGTCTTCATCACCATCAGAATCAAAGTCAACTCCCTTCATATAAGTGATTTTATTTCCTTCCAGCAAATTTCTCAATGGCTCTGGAAAAGAATATTCATATTTTGCTTTAACCACTTCATTCTTTTCATTGACATGCCCAAACATTCTTCCATCGGAATTTTTTATGATGATCTCCCCATTTCTTAATTCTAAATCTGCCGATGAAGTATTAGAGTTAAAAAGCGCCCACTTGTTTGAACCCTGCCAATCTTTATTTTGTTCGGATCCTTTGAAGTTTAAATTTTCAGCTTTGCAAAAATCAAGAACAGAAGACTTTGTGGATAATGTGTTGGTAAGTGCCTTGTTTTTTGGGATTTTTAAAATAGTATCAATTTGTAGGTTTGCAATTGTTTGTTTTGTGGCATCTGGCCAGATCACAATTATTGAGTCAACAGATGAATTTGCTAATCCAAAATGAATGCTTGAAGTAGCATGAGACATAAAACCATCTGTACTTTGAACATGCCTCATTTGCTTACCTTGATTGCTGTATAAAACAACTTTTGATCCAATTGCTGAATGGTTACCTTTTCCAGCCTTTAACTTTAACTGCAAATAGTGACTGCCCTTATTTGTTGAATTTTTAAGAATAGATACAGGCTTATTCAAATGACTTACAACCAAATCTGGAAAACCATCTAAATTTAAATCTGCTACGACGCCTGCATTTGAAACAGTTTTTGTAGGACTAAAATGTTTTTTGAATCCCTTGGCTCCCTGGTTTTCTAAATAGACATTCTCAATAGCACCAGAAGGAATGTCTTTGACTTGAGAAATCTTATTCTTCCTAGTAGGGTCAAACTTGAAATTGATAAAGTCCATATCGTTTGGCCTTTTTGTAATCCCATTAGTGATGTAAATGTCTTGGTCACCATCGTTGTCAAAATCCGCTATCAATGGAGACCAGCTCCAGTCTGTTGCTGCGGTCTCTAAAAGTCCAGCTTGCTCAGAGTAATATGGAATCCCATCATTAATGCCTTGACATATTTGAAAAGCATTTCGGGGACTCTGATGATGATAGCCAAAACTTCTTTTGTAATTATAAATCTGACTTGATTCCCAACCACCACTTTTCTTATAGATCGCATCATCAAATGGCTTCATGTCTAAGGATACAATATCTAGCATCCCATCATTATTCAAATCAGCGCTGGCAACACCCATAGAAAAATTGCTGGTATGTCCAGTTGAGTTTTCAATCTGCTCTTCAAAGGTTTTGTCTCCCTTATTCAAATACAAATAATCCTGTTCATGAAAATCGTTGCCTACATAGATGTCTGGCCAATTGTCATTATTAAAATCTGCTACGCTTATGCCTAAGCCAAAGCCGACGGAAGAAGAGAATATTTTTGAAGCCGCTGTCACCTCAATAAATTTCCGTCCTACGTTTTCATAAAATCGATCACCAGCAATCGAGTCCCTTGTCAAACGAATGTCTGATTTTTTAAATTGATCTGCATCCTTGACGGAATGATTGAGCAAGTAACAATCTAGATCTCCATCTCGGTCATAATCTAGGAAGGCTGCTTGCGTACTGAAACCACTAAAATCCAATCCATAATCAGTAGCTGCCTCGACAAATTTTTGACCTGCCTGATTGATGAAAAGTTTGTTATGATCTTGGAAGGATTTATATTTTCCCAATTTGCAAACATAAATATCCATCCATCCATCTCTATTTACATCCAGGACATTTACACCAGTTGTCCAACCCTCTAATTCTTTTGCATCAAATAAATGGGAGGCATTTTCAAATTTAAAATTTCCTTTATTGAAATATATTTGATCCGCGTTTTGATTGGACCCAAGATATAAATCAGGTAGTCCATCATTGTTGAAATCCTCCACAGCAATACCTGCGCCATTATAGAAATAAAGATATTCTAAGATGTTAAAATCTTCGGTTTCAACTAGTGTGTTAGAAAATTCAATTCCCGTAAGGGAAGCAGGAAGTTCTTGAAATTGAAAAGAAGAATCCTCCTTGAGCAATCTGTCTTCCAATTCTTGACAGGAGTAAACTGAAATCAACAAAAGAAGAAAGAATAATTTTTTCATTATTGGATGGCAAATAGCTTTACTGCTTCATTGTTTCTAGTTACAATAAGATGCGCTTTATTGTTAATCGTGATTTGTTCAATATCTCGTATCTGGCCATCTACCTCAAAACCTGACTCAGACGGTTTTATGTTTTTGAAAGTCCCATCTTTTTGTCCAGCTAAAAAGGTTCCTCTACTGGCATCGTATCTTCCTACTTCAGGTTTGGCTTCAAATAAATTTCCGCCCATCAAGATGTCTACTATTCCGTCACCATTAAAATCTGCAGATTCAATCGCGTACACTGGAGAAAATTGCACTTCAATTGGCAATTCTTTTTTTGTAAAACTAGAGCCATTATTTATAAACAAACAAGTTTCCATTTCTTTGACTTTCAAGGTCAACATTTTGGCTCGCTCTTCCGCTGTAAAAATATCCTCAATCCCTTTCAAGGCATAATCCTCGTATTTTAAAAAACGCTTTTTCAATGCTGGTAGCTGCTTGAATAAATCATGCCTCAAGGCCATAGGGTAGGAGTGTTCTTCTTCGGTTGTGCAAAGGATATGTTCTATCGATCGATTTTGATCAAAATCATTTATATGCAAACACAATGGATTTTCCTTTGAAGCTGGAAATCTAGAATTGCTTCCATGATTTCCTAATAGTAAATCTAAATCTCCATCCTTATCTATGTCAACCGTTTCAATACAATTCCACCATCCTTCTGTGTCATTTAATCCAAGCGATTCGGAAATGTTTTTATACTTTCCATCCTCACCAGCTTTATAGACTCCGATTGGCATGTATTTGCCACAGGTGATAAATTCATATTTCCCATCTTGATCCAGATCAGCCCACTTGATATCTGTATACATTCCTGCATTTTTTAATTCTGGAGCTTTAGAAGAACTTTGATTTTGAAAGGCCTTTTCATCTTGATATTCAAGCAGGAATGCATCACATGGAACCCCATATTGAAAAGTTCTTATTCTTTCACTTATGAGTAAATCTATTTTCCCATTTCCTTCCTTGTCTACTGCATCAATTGATCCAGTATGAACATAACCAGCAGGCAGCAGTCGTTGTTTAGAAAGCGTAAAAATTCCCTTGCCATTATTTGTATAGGCCCTGTCTCTAATGCCAGTGGATTGATTGTTAAATTCAATGCCTCCACTACATACATAGATGTCTAGATCTCCATCATTGTCTAAATCAACAAAGGCAACATCCAAGTCTTCGCTTTCTTTGTTTTGCTCCAAAAGCGTTTGATTGCTTGCTTCAAATTTGCCATTCTTGTAAAGAAGTATGCTTGATGCTTGATCTTTGGCACCACATATAAAAATATCTTGAGCGCCATCTTTGTTCAAATCTCCAACAGCAACTTTGGGGCCTTCTGTAGACATCATATGGAAGAGTAGTCTTTCTCTATCAAAATCTACAAATTTATTTTCT
>CALIIW010000228.1 GCA_938018185.1 uncultured Saprospiraceae bacterium | reverse complement strand
TAACCTTTGGGTTAGTAGGGCTACCAGGAGAGCTAACATTATTTTTGTTAATCGTATATTTTTTATGAACTCTAAAAAACATATTGTTAGGAAGGGTTTCAGATAATTTACCAAGACTTTCAAAGCAAGGCAATTTAAGCTTGCCTTGATAAGCTTTTGTCAAATTAATGTAGGTAACAACTCCAAATGATTCAAGCCAAGCAATGTCTTGTGTTTTAATCTTTAGTTCCAGGTTGTTTTTGAAAGGGACATAAATATGATTTAGGCTTTCTTTCTTATTAATGTCGGTTTTTTGATTTAGTATGGTTTTAATAAGAGGCAAGATTTTAGAATCATCATAACTAAATACTTCAAAATTCATTTCATTAAGAAGATCTTTTTCTTTTTTTCTAAGAGCATCCTTATCTCCTAAAAAGATCATTTCAGGGTTGAAAAATCTGTAGCATTTCAAGAGGAAAGTATAAAATTTCCTGCCTTTTAATCTTGGGGAATCAAGATCTAGGAGAATAATGCTTGGTTGCTTTTCTATCAATTCACCTAGTAAGTTATCGGAGCAAAACGTATGCATAACTACCTTAATTGGCAATTGTGATTGCCTTTGGATTGACTCTAAAAAGATATTTTGCTTCTCAGCTTTATCAGAGATATAGGAAATAAGGTATAAGTTTGGCAGTTGACCTGACATTTTTCATTTTGGTTTTTTTTTGTGTAAGATGAGTTTTGATTAGAATAAATAAACCCAGTTACTTTATTCCAACTTTAAGATGGGAAAGTTTTTGAAGAAAGTAAACTTTATGAGAGAAAATTATATAAGTATTTTCATCATTAAATGATTGGAGTCCATTTTTTTTGTCATAAAGTATAATGTGGTTGAAATTTATTTTTGAAGTTAGATGTATTTTATGTTGAGATAAGGATCTTATTCATTTGTTGATACATTCAATATACTTCTAGAATGTCTAGAGTTTATTATACTAGTATCTTAATATAAAAAAGGTTTTGCATTGAATTTTTTGATAAATAATCTTGGCGAGAAAAAGCTATTTTAATATACAAATATATGAAGCTTTATTCATATCTTTAGGAAGTAAGGACTTAGCAAATATTTAAGAAGCTTTCAAAACTTCTCAAACACAAACACAAACACAAACACAAACACAACCAAGATTAAAAAATATGATTATAGAACAAATATATACTGGCTGTTTAGCACAAGGTGCCTATTATATCGAATCCGATGGGGAGGTAGCGATCATTGACCCACTTCGTGAGTCAAATCCTTATATTGAAAAGGCCAAAGCAAACAAATCTAAAATCAAATATATATTTGAAACCCACTTTCATGCAGATTTTGTATCTGGTCATTTGGATTTAGCAAAAAAGACAGGAGCAAGAATAATATATGGACCAAATGCAGAAACAGATTATGAAAAGCATTTGGCAAAAGATGGGGAAGAATTCAAATTAGGCAAATTAACTTTCAAAGTTTTGCATACTCCTGGACATACGATGGAAAGCACAACTTTCCTTTTGCTAGATGAAGCTGGAAACGAGCATGCCATATTTACCGGGGATACTTTGTTTATTGGAGATGTAGGTAGACCAGACCTTGCACAGAAAAAAGGCTCAATGACCAAGGAAGATCTCGCAGGAAAACTTTTTGAAAGCCTCCGAAAAAAAATCATGCCTTTACCTGATGAAGTAATCGTCTATCCTGCCCATGGTGCTGGCTCAGCATGTGGTAAGAATATGAGTGCAGAGACTTGGGATACCTTAGGAAATCAAAGAACTTCTAATTATGCACTGAGAGCTGATATGAGTAAGAAGGAATTCATTAAAGAAGTCACTGATGGCCTTCAAGCTCCACCAGATTATTTTTCAAAAAACGCAAAACTAAACAAATCGGGATACGAAAGTTTTGATACTGTGATGTCGAGAGGTGCAAAAGCTTTATCGCCAAGTGCATTTGAAAAACTCGCAGAAAAAACAGAAGCATTAATATTAGATGTAAGAGATAAAAAAGATTTTGCAAAAGCCTTTATTCCTAATTCGATATTTATTGGATTGGATGGTAGTTTTGCTCCTTGGGTGGGAGCCCTCATCCCTGATTTAAAACAAGCCATTTTAATAGTTGCCCCAAAAGGTAGAGAAGAAGAAACGGTCAAGAGATTGGCAAGAGTAGGGTATGACAATTCCATTGGTTATTTGAAAGATGGATTTAATTCTTGGCTTGATGCCGGTAAAGAAACAGATGAGATTTCTATTTTGTCTGCTTCCGAATTTGAAAGATCTTTTATTAATGATAAAACCATAAATATTCTAGATGTTAGGAAACCAGGAGAGTGGGTTGCTTCCCATCTATCTTCGGCACAGCATTTTGCTTTGGATTTTATTAATAAAAACATGAATGAAATCAGTAGAGATAAAATGTATTTTCTTCATTGTAGATCTGGCTACCGTTCAACGGTGGCGGCTTCTATTTTAAAAGCTAGAGGTTTTCACAATTTGACCAATGTTCAAGATACATTTGAAAAAATTTCTGAATCTAAAATACCAGTAGTGACTGCAGCATGTGAAAATTGAGCTATTGATATATTTTAAATTGTTGATAAAAACAAAATTCCTCGCCCCTCGGAACTATAAGTAAGGTCAACAACAACCAAAGAATTACGAACAACTAATAAAAACAGACATCTGACATCTGACATCGGACATCTGACAACTAACAAGAGAATGAAGTACGGATTTGTAATTGATAATAGAAAATGTATAGGCTGCCATGCTTGTACCACCGCATGTAAATCTGAACATGATGTAGCTGTAGGAGTGAATAGGACTTGGGTTAAACAAGTGGAGAAAGGGGAGTTCCCCAATACGAAAAGACTCTTTTCAGTGATGCGTTGCAATCATTGTACAGATGCTCCTTGTGTGGAAATTTGTCCAGTAGAATCGCTTTTTTTTAGAGATGATGGCATTGTAGATTTTGACAAAGATAGATGTATCGGCTGTAAGTCATGTATGCAAGCGTGTCCTTATGATGCCTTGTATATAGATCCAGAAACACATACGGCAGCAAAATGCAATTATTGTGCACATAGAATTGATGTGGGTTTGGAACCAGCTTGTGTGAACGTTTGTCCAGAGGAAGCAATTGTCTCTGGAGATATGGAAGATCCGGATTCTAAAATTGCTATGCTTCTTGCTCGTCAAAATGTGAGTATAAGAAAGCCTGAAAAAGGAACTCAACCAAATTTATTTTATATAGATGCCGATGAAGTATCCTTGATACCTTCAGCTAGTACACCACCAGACGATTATGTACACAGTAGTCAGGGATTGGGTGTAGGTCACTTTGCTAAAGAAGCAGAAAAAATGGCTTTTAGTAATGGTGATGTGATTGGAGCCTTGTTGGAAAATAAAAAACAATATGCTTCTGAGGAAGAAGTCTTGACACAAGGAGCTGCAAAATCTGTAGACCTGGTCATGGGAAAAGGAAGAAGAGTTTATGATGCGCCAGACAAAGGGATACTTTGGGCTTGGGAAGTCTCTGCATATGTATGGACTAAAGCCATTGCTGCAGGTGCATTTATGATTCCATTTTTAGCATGGGCTTTTGGTTTTGCAGAAGTTGATCCAAAAATGCATTGGATGGGTTTAATAATTGGATTGATCTTTTTGGCCATAACTGGAGTTCTTTTAGTTATGGATTTAGATCAGCCTTCGAGATTTTTATATGTACTTTTTCGGCCTCAATGGAAATCTTGGTTGGTGAAAGGAGCTTATGCCATTACTGCTTATGGAGGATTATTGACTTTATTAGCTGCGGCTAATTTTTTCGAATGGTCTTTTCTAATTGCACCATTAATGTGGACAACTGCTGTGGTCTCAGTTATTGTAGCCATCTATACCGCTTTTCTTTTCGCGCAAGCGAAAGGAAGAGACTTCTGGCAAAGTCCAACACTATCTTTTCATATGTTGACACATAGTGTATTGGCAGGAGCTGCCTTATTTGGAATATTAAGCATCTTTTCTGCAGGAGTAGAGTCATGGTTGACATATTTACAAAATATTTTGATGCTTGGATTAGGAATTAACTTGGCCATTATGTTGATAGAACTCACGACAACACATCCGACTGAAGATGCAAAGAGAACAGTAGATATGATAATAAAAGGGAGATATAAAAAGCAGTTTTGGTTTGGTGCGATTTTATTAGGAAACCTTATTCCATTTGTACTTTTATTGACAATGGGTTCGGTAGCATTTGTTTTACCTATTGCAGCAGTAGTTATATTAATTGGAATTTATATTACGGAACATATTTGGGTAGAAGCACCACAAAGGATTCCACTTAGTTAAAAGGAAAAAGATGAACAAGAAGAAGCCTTCATTGATAGAAAAGTTTGCAGAGAAAATTGGTTTGATACCAAATCTGCATAAAGAAGATAAATCGCCGGATGTAACACGTTTGACAGAACCTGGAGACCTCACCAAATTTCCTCCCATGGATCAATGGGATCATTGGGAAGAGTACGAAGCTAAAGCTTGGCCAAAGAAAGAAAAAAAACAATACGCCATAGTACCTACAACCTGTTTCAATTGCGAATCGGCTTGTGGATTGACAGCATATGTAGATAAGGAAAAAGGGGAGGTTAGAAAATTTGAAGGCAATCCTTACCATCCTGGATCAAGGGGAAGAAACTGTGCGAAAGGGCCAGCAACGATCAACCAGATTAAAGATCCAGACAGAATTTTATATCCACTAAAAAGAGTTGGGAAAAGAGGTGGAGGAGAATGGGAGCGAGTAAGCTGGGATGAAATATTGGATACCATTGCTGCAAAAATGCGGAAGGCCATTCAGGAAAATAGACACAATGAAATTGCCTACCATGTAGGACGACCGGGCCATGAAGGTTATGCCAATAGAGTCATACAGTCTTGGGGTGTTGATGGGCACAACAGTCATACTAATATTTGTTCTTCTGGTGCAAGGTTTGGATATAATATCTGGTATGGTCACGACAGACCATCTCCGGATCATGCAAATGCAAAGTTCATTCTATTGATCTCAGCGCATTTAGAATCAGGGCACTATTTCAATCCCCATGCACAGCGAATCATTGAAGCAAAAATGAAAGGAGCCAAGTTGGCAACGATGGACCCTCGTCTTTCTAATACGGCTTCTATGTCTGATTATTGGATGCCTACTTATCCAGGATCTGAAGCCGCTATCCTTTTAGCTATGGCAAAGATTATTTTGGATGAAGGATTGTACAATAGAGCTTACATGGAAAAGTGGGTTAACTGGGACGTCTATTTGGAAAAGAAACACCCACAAGTTGACAAGACTTTTGAAAATTTTATTGAAAAAATAAAAGAAGAGTATCAAACTTATACCCCTGAATTTGCTGAAAAAGAATCAGGCGTAAAAGCTGAGACGGTAAGAGAAGTAGCAATCAAAATAGGAGAGGCTGGCGAACATTTTGCAACGCATAACTGGCGAGCGGCTTCCTCTGGAAACCTTGGTGGATGGTGTGTGTCTAGAGCTTTACATTTTTTGAATGTATTGACAGGTTCTGTTGGTACAAAAGGAGGCACTTCTCCAAACTCATGGAATAAATTCAAACCTAAATTCCATGATACACCTCCAGGTCAAAAATTTTGGAATGACTTGCACTTCCCAAATGAGTATCCATTGGCAATGTTTGAAATGAGTTTCTTGCTGCCACATTTTCTAAAAGCAGGAAGAGGAAAAATGGACGTTTATTTTTCCAGGGTGTTTAATCCTGTCTGGACTTATCCTGATGGCTTTACATGGATGGAAGCCTATATGGATGAAGATCTTTTTGGTTTGCATGCAGCCATGACGCCAACATGGAATGAAACAGCATTCTTTGCTGATTATGTTTTGCCAATGGGGCACTCTTCCGAAAGGCATGATATAAATAGTTATGCAACCCACTCAGGCATGTGGATTGCTTTTAGACAACCAGTACTTAGAGAAGCGGCAAGAAGAGCAGGCAAAGATTTTGAATTCACTTATGAGGTCAATCCGGGAGAAGTTTGGGAAGAAGACGAGTTTTGGATAGAACTAAGTTGGAGAATAGATCCAGATGGATCTTTGGGAATCAGAAAGCATTTTGAATCGCCTTACAGACCTGGAGAAAAGATTAGGATAGATGAGTACTATCAATATATTTTTGAGAATGTAAAGGGCTTGCCAGAAGCTGCCAAGAAAGAAGGATTGACGGAGTTGGATTATATGCGTAGATATGGTGCTTTTGAGATTGAGACACATTCTTACATGAAGAATGAACATACATTGACTCCGGAACAATTGCATGGATCAGAGACTGATACTAAGACTGGAGTGATTACAAAAAAAGGAAAACAGATTGGTGTTCAAATAGGAGAAATGCCTTATGTTGGTTTCCCAACCCCATCTGGAAAGAATGAATTTTATTCTCAGACAATGGTAGATTGGAAATGGGGAGAATATGCCATTCCGACCTATATTAAAAGTCATATACATCCTGATAAATTGGACAAGGAAAAAGGTGAGTACTGCTTGGTGCCGACTTTCCGTTTGCCAACATTAATTCACTCTCGATCTGGAAATGCCAAATGGCTTATGGAGATTGCCAATAGAAATCCAATTTGGATGCATCCAGATGATGCAAAGAAGTGGAATTTTAAAACAGGTGACATCGTAAAATTAAATACGGACATTGGTTATTTTGTAGATAAGGTTTGGGTAACCCAAGGTATGAAGCCAGGAGTTGTCGCTTGTTCTCATCATCTAGGCCGATGGAGAAGAGAACAAGATAAAGGAAACAGATGGGCAACCAATACCGTCCAAATAGAAATGGTTAAAAAAGGCAAGTGGAAGATGAATACCAAGTCAGGTGTTAAGCCTTTCAAATCAGATGACCCAGATAGTTCAAGAGTCTTTTGGTTAGATGGTGGCGTACATCAAAACATAACGCATGCTGTTCACCCAGATCCAATATCTGGTATGCACTGCTGGCACCAGAGGGTTCGAATAGAAAAACCGGGTCCAGAAGACAGCTACGGGGACATCTTCGTTGATACGGAAAAGTCGCATGCACTATTTTTAGAATGGATGGAAAAGACAAGACCTGCACCAGGGCCGGATGGATTGAGAAGACCGTACTGGTTTAAACGACCGCTAAAGCCAATCAAGGAAGCTTATTATCTTCACAATATGGATGAGTTTGGAAAGGTTAAGGATGGTGTGTTGGATGATCAATTGCCGAAGACGGATGGGGTGAGAGAAGAGGGGAGTGTTTGAAATTAGAAAGCTTATTCTTGGAAGAATTGTGTAGATGTTCGAAAACATTTTAGCATCAGGATTTGCAGGATTAATGGATAAGGAGGATTTTTTTGGTTTGTTTTTAGAACGAGTGGGAGTTAGAAATTTTATTGGAATATAAATGACTCGCTTTAGTGGTTTGGTAATTATTAATAGCTTGGTTGTAAATAAAAGAGAAGTAATCCAGCAAATCCTAAAATCTAGCTAATCCTGATTCTAACGAGAGGGTAGTCTATTTCAAGGGAAGCACTCGACTTAGACGAAAAATTCAACTATGACTTTAAACGAAATAACATATACGATCAACGGTTGTGCCATGAAAGTGCACAATACTTTGGGGAATGGATTTCAAGAAGTTATCTATCAAAGATGTTTGGCGTTAGAGTTTAAAGAAGCAGGTCTTTCGTTTGCTAGAGAACTAGAACATGCAATTTATTATCATGGCACTCATGTTGGAACAAGAAGAGCAGATTTTGTTGTTGAAGAAAAAGTAATTGTGGAAATAAAAGCTGTGATTGAATTGAAAGATGTGCATTTGGCTCAAGCTAAAAATTATGTTGTGGCCTATGATAAACCAGTTGGCTTACTTATAAATTTCGGATCTAAAAGTTTGCAATTTAAAAAGATATTTAATCCAAAATATAACCAAGTTAATTCTTAATGTCCTTCTTCCAAAAACAAACTATAGCCACCATCCAAATTAAAAATGCGTTCATTTTCAAAACCTCCATTTCGCATTAAAGTACAGGCTCTGATACTCCGCCTGCCACTGCGACAATAAATAAAAAAGTATTTTGAGGGAGCATATTTTTTAAGCCTATCCCAAAAATCTTCTTCTAGGTAGGAGATGTTGATAGCATTATGGATGTGGCCTTGATTAAATTCCTTTGGGGTACGCACGTCAATGACAATACATTCTTCCAAAGCATTTAGCTTTTTGATAAATAATCGAGGACTAAGATTATTCAGTTGAGCCTTTAGCATTTGCCAACGTGGTGTTTTACAAGACTTATCCATTTTACTTTTAATATTAAAAATAACCTAGAATTAAGATACTAAATCTTTTTTAAATTTAAGAAGCTTAGATAAGAACTTTAGGACTAATTAATTCATGGCCACGACATAAGCATTTAATGAAATTGCGATACACAACCATAGGATATATGGGAACAGTAATAAAGCAACAGGTTTGGTTTCACCAATTTTACCTTCTCTGAAAAGAGCAAAGACCACAATTAGTAAGCATGATATTACAATTAATGCAGGAACGGTCATGTGCCAGTTGAAAAATACTGGATTCCAAAATATGTTTAGGATAAGTTGAATGATATATAAAACGATTATTCTTTGACGATTCACCTTGTCTGATCTATAAACGGAAGCCATGAAAATAGAGAAACAAATCATAATGAAAGTCCAAGCAGTTCCAAAGACCCAACCTGGAGGTTCCCATGGTGCTCTGACTAATTCTTGATACCAACTACTCATAGGGCCTGCTCCCATGAGATAAGAGCCAGCACCTAAGGCGCCAAAATTTAAAACTAGAAAAATGATTAGCCTTACCCAGAAGTTTTGCATAAATATTTAATTATGCTGTAAAACTAAGGAATGTTTTTGAATCAAACTTAGATATATCTTAAAGAGGCCACGGCCAGTTAAAAACCACCAAGGTCATTATTAGATTCCCCCAGTTCATTTACAATCAATATACCAGTTGTCTCACCATAGACATAGTCATCCTCTAAGTCTACAACTGAAATGGTAAATTCAAACTCACCAGATTCATTTATTTCACCAAGTTTGAGGTCTCCTGATTTTATTTTTGCATTTGATTTCTGTGGGTTATACAGCGTAGTACTAGTAAATTTTTCAGCAAATTTATCATCGCGAATAAAAGGGGAATTATCAATAAATTGAATTTCCCAAAGGAGGTTTGTAGATTGAGGGGTTTCTGATTTTTTTATTTTTTGTTCAAACCATAGTTCGAAGGAAAGTAATTCTCCTTTATTTCTAACAATGGTTTCGGAGCTGAGCTTGAGTTTTTCACTTTTAAAACTAAGACGTGGGGAATGATCTTTTATCCATGAAAAGGAACAAAAAAGAAAAGCCGCTGTAATAAGCATAAGCATTACAGGCAAGCACAAAGGTGATTGCTTTTTCATATTCTTTAGTAAGATTCGTGAAATACAATTATGCTTGTTTTTTACTTCAGATGCCAGTTTGCAAAGAATTAATAATCAGAAGATTATGAAAATAACTGGGATAGGGTATTTCAAGCAATAAGATTTTTTTGTATTTAAACATTATAAGGATTGTATAGGGAAAATGTTTTAAGGATGTATCTTATATGATAAAACTCTCCTATAATCAGTGATCCCATTTAGTAATTTAAAACAAGTATTTCATATAATTATTTTTCTTAATATTTGGTCCCCTACAATTCCTTAGTTAACTTGAAGACATTATTTAACGAAACTCCGCTATTATGAAAAATCTACTTACACTAGTATTAGTGTTAATGGGAACTGCTTTTATGTATGGGCAGGGCTCCATTTCGGGAACTATTTTCGATACAGATAACAATGAAGCTTTAATTGGTGCTTCTGTTGTTATCAAAGGTACCTCCATCGGTACTGTCACAGATGTTGATGGAAAATTCAAACTTAGTAATGTTGAACAAGGAGATTATAGTTTAATTATTTCTTACATCGGATATGAAGATATGATTAAAAATGTAAGCGTTGGGTCTGGAAACTTTGACCTGGGATCTGTTTTATTAGGCCAATCCTCTTTTGGTTTGGATGAAATCAATGTAATTGCCAATGTTGCGATTGACAGAAAAACGCCGGTTGCGGTATCTACTATTTCAGGTTCAGAAATAGAATTGAAGATAGGTAACAATGAATTTACAGACATTCTGAAGTCAACCCCTTCTGTATATGCTACAAGATCAGGAGGAGGTTATGGTGATGGTAGAATAAATGTAAGGGGATTTGATCAAAGAAATATTGCTGTGATGATCAACGGTATTCCAGTTAATGATATGGAAAACGGCTGGGTGTACTGGTCTAACTGGGCTGGCCTTGCAGACGTTGCAAGAGATGTACAAATACAAAGGGGTCTTGGTGCTTCTAAATTGGCAATCTCCTCAGTTGGTGGAACTATCAATGTCTTGACTAAAACGACAGATATGAACAAAGGAGGCTCTGCAGGTATCACAGTCGGAAACGATGGTTTTTTAAAAGCTGCTATGACTTTGTCTTCAGGTAGATTAGAATCTGGATGGGCTTTCACATTTTCAGGTTCAAAAACAATTGGAAATGGGTATGTAGATGGAGCGTATATAGATGCTTACTCCTACTTTGCTTGTATAGCAAAAGAATTGGGAGACAATCAGCAATTATCTTTTACTGCTATTGGAGCTCCGCAGAAGCATGGGCAGAGAGATAATGAAAAAAAACTTGTCTCTTTTGTACCTCTTGATCCTACGGCTGAAGATTATGCTTCACAGATTAATGGATCAACTGTTAGTAAATTTGATAAAAGAATAGAATTCAATGGAGAAAAAGTTTCTCCAGAAGGAAATGTTAGATACAACTCTGAATTTGGATTTAAAAATGGAAAAAAATTCAATCTAAGAGAAAATTTCTACCATAAACCACAATTAGCACTAAACCACTATTGGGATGTTAGTGATAATTTCTTCTTGGGTACTTCAGCTTACTACTCCATGGGTAGAGGTGGAGGAACTGGTGATAGAGGTTATATCTCTGTTTGGAATGAAGAGGATAGTGAATTTGATAAAGGATATTATGATAGTTTTAAAGACGAAAATGGTTTGTTCAATGTTGATGATGTAGTTTCTTGGAACACAGGAACAGATCGTGGAAATATAGACAACTTTGATGGAGGTAAATTGCAATCTGCAAATAATGGTTTTGTGGCAACTGAAAGTAATGGAATAATAAAAAGAGCTTCTATGAATGAACACAATTGGTATGGTATTCTTTCTACAGCCAATGTGGATCTTACTGATAGGCTTAATTTAGTTGCAGGGATTGATTTAAGAGGTTATACAGGTTTACATTACCGAAAAACAATCGATTTATTGGGTAATGATGGATGGTTAGATACTAGAGATGTGAACAGTAAGGCATCTTCAATTGATGTTAACAATGATGGTGAAATTACTGATGGAAAATTAATAACGTTAGAAGATGAAAATCTTTTTGGAAATCCAGGACAAGAAGGAAAATTGCATTACGACAACGATGGTAAAGTAGGCTGGCAAGGAGTATTTGCCTATTTGGAATATGATATGGATAAATTTTCAGTAGTTGGTGGTGGATCAGTTTCTAATACTAGCTATACCAGAGTAGACAGATTTAATTATTTAGTTGGAGATGAAAACGAAACTTCAGAGAAATTTAACTTCCTAGGATATAATGCTAAAATCGGTGCAAACTTTAATATTGATGATTCAAATAATATTTTTGTAAATGCAGGAGTTCTTTCTAAAGCACCTACTATTGACAATAAATTTCCAAACTTTAATAATGTTAATGTAAACGAAGATGCTGAAAATGAAGATATCGCAAGTTTTGAATTAGGGTATGGATTCAAATCAGGTTTGTTTGATATAAACCTTAATGGCTATTGGACCAATTGGAAAAACAAATCCTTTCCAGTAAATGCAAAAGATTCTACAGGGCAAAGGTTCTATGCTAACATCACAGGCTTGGATGCATTGCATACTGGTATTGAGTTGGAAGCAAATGTAGATATAACTTCAGGCTTTACAGTTGGAGTTATGGGCTCCCTGGGAAACTGGGAATGGAAGAATAATGTAGATGCAGATGTGATTGATGATAACAATGAAATTATTACTACAAAAAAAGTATTCTTAAAAGATGTAAAAGTTGGAGATGCTGCTCAAACAACTCTTGGTATAAGGGCTGAATATAAAATGCCTTTTGGTTTGAGTATAGATGCTGAATACCAGTATTTTGACAACCTGTATGCGAATTTTGATCCACTAGATAGATCTACAGAAGTTTTTCAAGCACTACAATTGCCTTCCTATGGTTTAGTAAATGCTGGGATAACTTACGGATTTGATGTTGCTGGTTTAGGAGCGAGAATAAGAATTAATGGTTATAACTTATTGGATGAACTTTATATCGCTGAAGCTGATGATATTAATCCTGCCAATGGAGAAACATTACAAGATGCTCAAGGTTTCTTTGGCTGGGGTAGAACTTGGACGGCGGCTTTGAAGGTTAATTTTTAGTCGATGTATGATTAATATTTAAAAAGGCTTCCTAAACAGAAATGTTTAGGAAGCTTTTTTTATATGCTTTGGATTCTTTAGAAATGTGATATTTAAATGCCTGAAATAAAAGCATTAGGGCATGCCCTAATGCTACTTGAAGGAGGTGTTTGAGATAAGATTTTACAAGAAAAAACTGCCATAAAAATCATGTAGCTACATATTCCCTAAGACCTGCTTACACATAATCTATAAAATCATCATTCGGATTTTGCTTCAATTGTTTCTCTCCCCACTTTTTAAACTTAGCATTTAATTGGGCATGAGATTCAAAATAGCCGCAAGTCATGCAGACATATCTGTCTATTACTTCGTTGTGGCCCCACTTAGTATATTTAAACTTTGTTGTTTGACTGTTCTTGCTTCCAACGACTTTTACAACTTTACGGGAATCGCATTTTAAACATACTCGGGACACTTTCATTATCTGGCTTTTAGCCTTTGGCTGTAGGCCATTAGCTTTTATTATTCAATATCAATTTATGTTTATCTATTCTCAAAATTAGGCCAATAGCAAAAAGCCAATAGCCAATAGCCGCTGCGCAGCAGCCCTACACATAATCACTATCATGCTCATCTGGGGTATCCATCACCTCATTAAGCCATTTTCTTTCCTTATCTGTAATTGAAGCAAAGTCTTCTGAATAGCCGCATCTTGTACATAGATATCTATCCAAGATGACATACTTAGTCATCCATTTGTTTAAATATAAAACAGTGGATTGATTCATCGTATTCCCTTTCATTTTAAAAATATTCGTGGAATTACACTTTGTACAGGATTTAGTATCTTTCATAAAAGACTTTAATTTCTAATTTTTGTAAAAGTAAAATTTTGTTGAGAATTTCATGTTTTTTCATTATTGTTTTTCTTCTGCCAAAGCTTCTTTTTTGTCAAGAACCCTTAAAGCTTGCTAATAAGCAATGGATAAAGGCAATTAATAAGAAAACTGCATTCTTTGATCTCAAAGGTTTTTACTTTGACAAAGCCTGTCTTTTATACCCAAATGAAGACAAAGATATCAGGGTCTATGATAAATTTAATACCAGTTTTTTAGGCTTTGCAGAATATGTAAATAAAATAAAAAAGCAGAAAACTTTACATGCAGTCAAGGATAAAGATGGGAAAATCCTGGAGATAGGCTATATCAAGACAAAATCCCAATCCAATTTTGCCTATGTAACTGCCTGGCAAAATGGAGCAGATGGTTTATGCAAAGAGGTTCATTTGGTTTATCCTTTAGCTGGTGAATTTAATTTACCAATCAAGAATAAAGCTCACGATACAAATATTGATCAAGCTAGAGATTTATGGGTGGAGCTTTCAAATAGTCATCGACCAAGCAAGTTGATAAAATTGCTTTACACCGAAGACGCCCTTTATTTCAATCAAGGAAAAACTTACAAGGGCTTCCTAGGCATAGATCCGAAGTATGCTTACATGAGTAACAAAAATTGGGATATTGAATTGTTTGCAGAACATGTGTTACAAGTTTCTGAAAGTCGAGCTTTAGAAATAGGCTATTACAAAAGTTCAGGTAAAGGACATTATATTCTGGTTTGGGAAAAAGATGTTGAGGGAACTTGGAAGGTGCTATTTGATTTCAATTTTTGAAAGGAGATTTACAACAATAAAAAAAATCGTCGTTGATATTTCAACGACGATTTTTTTATTTATCTTTTAAAAAGAAAAATTTCACCCTTACTTTGCTTTACCAATATACTTTTTGATAAAATCTTCATTTCTTTTTATGTAAGCTTTATAGTCGGCAGCTTTTGCAAGATCCATAGAAACCTGTGAAGCTTCTAATGCTTCTTTGTATTTTCCCATCTTAGCCAATATCTCAGCTTCCTTGTATACTTGCCAGAATTTCTTGTCTCCCATGCTATTTGCTTTTTGAACATATTCTAAAGCCTTGTCCATGTCTTTTTCTTTAGCGAAATAGTAGCTTCCAGCTGCGTAGTAATCAGCTTTTGAAGTTCCTGCCATTGCCTTTTCTATAGAAGCCATCACCTTATCATCTGTATCAAGATCCAATTGCATAGGAATCATATACGTTCCCCATAAAAGGGATATTAAGGCTCCTGAATCTTCAATGTCGCCTATGTCTATGGTGAATGTTTCGATATTGACAGGCATGCTTTCTACCATTACATCAAATCTTGCTACTTCTTTAGAAGTGTCATACTTGTCAACTGAGCCATTAAGCTTAAGGTCAGTAGTTAACATTACGGTCCATTTC
>CALIIW010000227.1 GCA_938018185.1 uncultured Saprospiraceae bacterium | reverse complement strand
TTAACAAATTTTTCCTTTGCATCAGAACTTGCATAAACTTCAGCAACTGCTCTCAAAATAGAATTTGAACCAAAGACTAAATCTGCTCTTGTCGCCGTCCATTTTTGACCACCAGAAGTTCTAGATTTTCCTTCAAAGGTTTCCTGATCATCACTTGTAGCCTTCCATTCCGTATCCATGTCCAGTAGATTAACAAAAAAGTCATTACTTAGTACACCAACAGAATTAGTTAGAACACCATGAGAGTCATTTTTCGAATTAGTACCAAGAACTCTTAGACCTCCTACCAAGACTGTCATTTCTGGTGCCGTTAATCCAAGCAACTGAGCTCTGTCAACTAATAGGTTTTCAGTAGCAACTGACATCTTTGATTTTAGGTAATTTCTAAAGCCATCAGCAACAGGTTCTAAAACAGCAAAAGATTCAACGTCTGTATGTTCTTGTGAAGCATCTACTCTACCTTGTGTAAAAGGTACTTCTATTTTAACACCAGCATCTGCAGCCGCTTTTTCAAGACCTACTGAACCACCTAAAACGATTAGATCTGCCATCGACACCCCATCATTTACATCTGATTGTATCTTTTCGTAAGAAGCTAAAACCTTTGCCAATTGCGTAGGATTATTGCATTCCCAAAATTTCTGTGGCGCCAGTCTAATTCTTGCTCCATTCGCTCCACCTCTCATATCAGAACCTCTAAAAGTACATGCGGAAGCCCATGCTGTTGAAACCATTTCTGATACAGTCAAACCTGAGTTTGCAATTCTTTCTTTTAAATCCGCAATAACTGAATTATTAATTGGCTGCACCGTCTGCTTCGGTAAAGGATCTTGCCAGATCAATTCTTCTGCTGGTACTTCAGGACCTTGGTATCTTACCTTTGGTCCCATATCTCTATGTGTCAACTTAAACCATGCTCTTGCGAAGGCATCTTCAAATTCTGCTGGATTCTCATAGAATCTTCTTGAGATTTTTTCATAGGCTGGATCAAAACGTAAAGAAAGGTCCGTTGTCAACATGGCAGGCTTTTGCATCTTTGTTGCATCATGTGCAAATGGGACGTCTGCCGTATCTCCCTTAGCAATCCACTGATTTGCACCAGCAGGACTCTTAGTCAATTCCCATTCGTTTTCAAATAGGTTTTTGAAAAACAAATGTGTCCACTCTGTCGGCTTCTGCGTCCAAGTAACTTCCAATCCAGAGGTAATTGCATCTCCCGCCTTTCCTGAGCCATGTGTCGACTTCCAACCAAGACCTTGCTGTTCTATTGCAGCTCCTTCTGGTTCTGCACCTACTAGTCCTGCATCACCTGCACCATGTGTTTTTCCAAAAGTATGACCACCTGCTATCAAAGCAACCGTCTCTTCATCATTCATTGCCATTCTAGCAAAAGTCTCTCTGATGTCCTTTGCTGCTGCAATTGGATCAGGGTTACCTTCAGGCCCTTCTGGATTTACATAGATTAATCCCATCTGCACTGCAGCTAAAGGGTTTTCTAAATCTCTTTCTCCTGAATAACGCTTATCTCCTGCTTCCCACTCTGTTTCCGATCCCCAATAAACGTCTTCTTCAGGTTCCCAAACATCTTCTCTTCCTCCAGCAAATCCAAATGTTTTGAAGCCCATGGATTCCAAAGCAACATTTCCTGTAAGGATCATAAGATCCGCCCAAGATATCTTGTTGCCGTATTTTTGCTTAATCGGCCAAAGCAATCTTCTCGCCTTATCCAAGTTCCCATTATCTGGCCAACTGTTTAATGGCGCAAATCTTTGCTGGCCTGCTCCTGCACCACCTCTACCATCACCAGTTCTGTAGGTACCAGCACTATGCCATGACATTCTTATAAAAAACGGACCATAATGTCCAAAATCAGCAGGCCACCAATCTTGAGAATCGGTCATCAAATTATGAAGATCCTTTTTCAAGCCTTCATAATCAAGACTCTTAAATGCTTCTGCATAATTAAAGTCTTCATTCATCGGATTGGTTTTCCTTGAATGCTGCTTTAATATATTAAGCTTCAATTGATTTGGCCACCATTCTCTATTGGTCGTTCCACCACCCGCTGAACGTTGGGATGCTTGATTTCCATTATGAAACGGACATTTGCTAATATCCCCTTGTGAATTATCCATATTCTATTATGATTTTTTATGATTTGAGCGAATTTAAGCGTATTTATGTATTTATAATAACTATATAATTCATACTACTATTGACATCATCAATATCAATTTCTCAAATTAAATACGTTCTTGCCCTAGAAAAAACAGGAAGTTTTAGCAAAGCGGCTGATATTTGCTTTGTAACGCAGAGTACCTTGAGTACCATGGTCAAGAAATTGGAGAATCAAATGGACCTGACTTTATTCAATAGAAAGTCAAAACCCATCCAATTGACGGATGAGGGCGCAGCCCTAATAGAACAACTAAAAAGCATTTATCAAGAATACGAAGGCCTCACAGAACTCATTCAAGAAACCAAGGAAGAGTTTTATGGCACTTTAAATATTGGGATTATTCCAACCATTGCTCCTTTCCTACTCCCATTGTTTCTCGACAACATTCTAAAATCTTATCCTAAAGTAAATTTTAGCATTCATGAGATCACTACAAACGAGATCGCCAAACGAATTAAACTTAGAGAATTAGATATTGGTATTCTATCGCTTCCGCTAAATGATAAAGAATTCATACAAAAAACCTTATTTACAGAAGACTTCTTAGTTTATGATGCTAGTAGCAGTTATTCTAAGAATAAAAAGAAATACAAAATTAATGACATTGATGTATCTAGACTTTGGCTATTAGAAGAAAGCCATTGTATGACAAACCAAATTGAAAAAATTTGTCACCTCAGAAAAAAAAGAAAAACATCAAATAATTTGGTTTACAACAGTGGCTCAATATTATCGCTTTTAGAACTTGTAAATATGAATAAAGGCATAACCCTCCTACCTAGACTGGCCTCTTTACGAAAAAACTTAATCGAAGAGAAATTTATTTATCATATGGAGCATCCAATTCCAGCAAGAGAGATCGGGATCATAACCCATCAGAACTTTTCAAAAAAGAGGTTGCTGGATATTTTGGAGAAGGAGATCAAGACTGCTGTGAAACCGTATTTGAGTAAGTCGAAGAAGGTGAAGGTTATAAAGCCGTTTTGAAGTTTGTGTTTGAAGTTGAAAACTTCAAACAGTGGTTGAAGGTTTGAAGTTGAAAAATTCAAACAGCGAGAAAAATTACGTACAAGTAAAGGAAATTTTTACCTTATCGAATCGCTTCATTTTAAGATCTTCCTTTTCAATCCCAAAATGCACCCAAGAGTCTACAAAGCCCCATTCGTCTAAAAGGAATGATAATAAACATACAAAGTCATTTGTTGAATCATGTGGGTTTAATTCTTTGCCCTCCTCCTGATTGTACTGTACTACCCATTCGTCTATTACATCAGACTCAGCTAGAATACCAACATCGTAAATACCGCCGCCAAATAATTCGGAAATAAATGGATAAGACATATTTATTAGTTCATCAAATTCTTCATCTGTTAATTCAAGATCCCCAAATAAATAAGATTGATTTTCTGGATAAGTTAAGCTTGTATTTACTTTTAAAGCTTTTTCTTCTAGTTGGTTATGTTTGTCATATTTTACATTCTTTAAGTCAATTACTTTCGTCTCATAAACCACTTTAAACTGTTCTTTCTTTTTTGGAAATTCTTGTCCTTTTAAATCTAAAAAGAAATACAAGATCCCTTTTTCAGGTAAGCCAACTTCTGCAGCAGAAAACTCTTCCAAATTTAGTTGCAATATAAAATCAAGCTTACTACCATTATACTCTGGCCAAATAAAATCATTAGGAAGATCAGGATAACCTGATTGCTTTGTCGTTCCAATTTTCAATTCCTGCTTCCCTTCTTTATCTAAAACGAAACAAGTTTTTAGATTCGCAATTAGTACTTCAGCAACTGGTTTAGAAAAATTTTTCTTTATATACTTAACTACCTTCTCTCTAGGATTCTTTTTAAATAAATTAAACATAAGCGAAATTTTATCAAAGTTAACAAACTACTAACAAAAGGTCAATTCAATTTATAATATCCACATTCTCAATTTTGCAAATGTTTAAAGTTATTTGCGTAATTCTATTAAAACAACTTATAAAACATGAAATCCATTTTCACGATTCTTATCACGCCTCTGGTGTTTCTTGTATTTCTTCTGAATACTTTTAATTTAAATTTAGATAAAAAATAATTTCTTAAAAATAGTTTACCTATTTCACTCAACCTTAAATTTTAAAACAGTATTGTGACAGGACAAACAATCCATAGCAAATCCAAATGGAAAATAAATCCTTTAATGATAAGTTAAGGAAGTTAAATTAATATTTTTTAGTTCTTTTTTACTCTAAATTAGCACCAACCAAAAAGCCAACCAAATGAAATTTCTACGGATAATAATCCTAGCAATATCCATATTCCTGCAACTGAATATTTCCTTTTCTCAAGCTTCGATCATTGGCTCCATTTATGATAAAAATGAAGCGCTCACTTTTGCAAATGTACTATTGTATAATAGTGTAGATTCTATTATGATCAAAGGCAATTTAAGCGATGAAGATGGTAATTTTCAATTTGAAAATATTGAGACAGGCCAATACTACCTTTTGATTACCATGCTTGGTTATACTGACCATTTCTCAGAATCTTTCATCATAAATGAAAACAAAAACCTCACACTGGATCGGATTCAGTTGGAAGAAGGAATCGAATTAGAAGAAATTCAAGTTACGGCTAGAAAAGCACTTTTTGAACAAAAAGTAGACCGACTAGTTGTCAATGTCGCAAACACAATTACCATGGCTGGTGGCACAGCTTTGGAAGCATTAGAGAAATCACCTGGCATCTTAGTTAACAAGCAAAATGACCTCATCACTATGATGGGTAAAGATGGTGTTGTACTTATGATAAATGGCAAAGAAAGTCAACTTCCTCCAAAGGCTGTGGTTCAAATGCTTGCAGGCATGTCAGCGGATAATATAGAAAAAATAGAATTGATCACCTCCCCTCCATCCAACTTCGATGCAGAAGGCAACGCGGGTTTTATAAATATAGTACTCAAAGAAAATACTTCTGAAGGATGGAATGGAAACTATAGTCTTTCTGCAGGGTATTCTACTGGCGAAAATCTTGGAGCAAATATTTTTCTAAATTATAGAAAGAACAAACTAAATATTTTTGGATCCTATTCTTTTTCTAGGGATGTTCAACTTCAATATTTTGAACTTTCAAGAACACTGTTCAAAGCAGATTCTACCTTAGCCAATCAAGTGATATCGGACAGAGATCCAATACAACAAAATCACAATGCAAGGATAGGATTAGATTACAATTTGAGCACCAATACAAATATAGGTGCATTGCTTACCGTCTATGATAAAAAATGGACAATGGAAGCAATAAATAAAAACACTTCATACCTCAACAGTAATTTAACTGATTCTACAAGTATAAACAATGTTGAAAAAAATCAGTGGAAGCATTTTGGAGGTAATGTTTATTTACAACAAAAAATTAGTGATTCTCAAAACTTCAACTTAGATTTTGATTATCTTTTTTACATAGATGACAATCCTACACAGTATGACATAGATTATTTTTATATCTCCTCCCAGACTTCTGAAAATGAAATCTCAGAGAGTACAAAAAACACACCCATCAAAATAATGGTTGCTAAAATGGACTACACAAATAACCTTAGTCCTACCCTTTTTTTCGACTTAGGTTTGAAAGCATCTCTTTCAAAATTTGAAAATGATGTTGCTTATAGCATTCTAAATAATAATGCCTGGGAGAATGTTCCAAGATTTACCAATTCCAGTAACCTGGAAGAAAGTAAATATGCTGGGTACAGTAGCTTAAAATATAATTTTAAGGAAAAAAATGAATTAAAAGTCGGTTTACGGTATGAATATACTGACTCCAAACTAGAGACTAATAAAGAAGGAATTGTGGTAGACAGACAGTTTGGAGTCTTTTTCCCAAGTATATTCTATTCCTATAAAATTACCGAGCAAAATTCGTTCAATTTTTCGTACACAAAAAGGATAACTAGACCAACATTTAATGACATGGCTCCCTTTGTTATTTTCATTGAACCTAAAACCTATTTCTTTGGCAACGCTGCCATCCAACCAGCAATTTCAGACAACTTCAAAGTTGATTTGAAAATTAAATCTTACATGCTATCACTTCAATACAGTGTTCAAGATAGTACCATTTCGAGATTTCAATCTTCAATTTCACTAGACAATAATGAACAACTGATCAGACCCATCAACCTGAGTCAATCAGAACTTTATACCGCCAATTTGAGCATACCTTTTTATTTTGCTAATTGGTGTGAAATGCAAAACAACATACTCCTTAGTCATCAAAAAAATGTTTTTTTTACAGAAAACCAAGGACTGAATAAGCTTCAAAATAATTCCTTAACTACAAACAGCACTATTAGCTTTCTGTTCCCACAAGATGTTTCTGCAGAAATTTCTTTTGCTTACTTTTCAAAACAACTATTTGGATCTAACTTAGTTGATCCATTCTATTTTGTAAATTTTGGTATTCAGAAAAAACTTAAACGAGAAGGAGATGTCATTCGTCTATCTGTAAACGACGTCTTTAATACGATTAAATGGGAAATTACTGCAGATTTTGACAAAGACCTCTATGCGCTTAAAAGCACTTGGGATTTCAGCCAGACGCTCGTGAGATTTAGCTATTCAAGTACTTTTGGTAATAAAAGATTAAAAGCGGCGAAGATTAGAAATGTAGGGTCTGAAGAAGAAAGAAAACGAGTCAACTAAGATAATTTGTTCTTAAAAAATTTGAGCAAGTTGTCAAACCTTATGCATCCAATTCAAAATCAAACTCAACTTGACAAGTAATGGGTAAACCTAAATAAAAATTTAGTTTTATCCTATCGCTGTATCCTAAGATCTTTTTCTCGAATTCCAAATTGCAGCCAAGAATCTGCGAATCCCTATTCATCAGACAGGAAAGATAGCAAGCCAATTTTAAAAAATAATGTGTAATTTTATTGATATAGATAAAAAACCATGAAACCGTTTTTAATACTTCTTCTTTGGGCAATGCCCTTTTTGTCGTACTCTATGACCTTCCAAGTAGGATCAAGTCACACCTATGCCAACCCAAATGCTTTATATTTAGCCAATGTTCTCCAAGACGGGGATGTCATTGAAATCGATGCTGAAACTTACAGTGGAACAGATGCACTTGCGGTTTGGTCGCAAAATGATTTAATCATAAGAGGTATTGGTGACAGGCCTCATCTGATTGCAGATGGCCAATACATATTTGGAAAAGGCATCTGGGTCTTAGCAGGCAATAACATCACGGTAGAAAACATTGAATTTTCTGGTGCAGTAGTTCCTGACAAAAATGGGGCTGGAATTCGATTAGACGGAATTGGACTTACTGTTAGACATTGTTTTTTTCATGACAATGAAAACGGAATATTAACCAGCAACCCTGAGGCAGGAGAAATACTTATTGAATATTCCGAATTTGCTAACAACGGACATGGAGACGGATTCAGTCACAACTTGTACATCGGTCGTGTGGCTAAACTTACTTTCCAATTCAATTATACGCACCATGCTAAAATAGGACATAACTTAAAATCGAGGGCAGATGAAAACTATATACTTTACAATCGCATAATGGACGAGGAGACAGGAAATTCTAGTAGATTAATAGATCTATCCAATGGAGGATTTTCGATCGTGATGGGCAATTTATTAATGCAAGGCAATGAAGCAGAAAATAAAAATTTGGTGGGCTATGGCTTGGAGGGACTTGATGAAACAAATGAGAATGAATTCTATTTTGTAAATAATACGCTAGTGAATAAAAGAACTGCTTCTTGTTTATTCTTGGATATAAATGGGCAATCCAATGCTTCACTAATTGCAAATAACGTTTTTACCGGTACAGGCGAAGTTCACAATAATAGCCAAACAGAACTTAGAAACAATCTGATGGTTCCTGACATTGCTCAATTAAAATTTATAGATGAGTTTAATTACGATTACAGTTTACAAAATGATTCTCCTGCCATTGACGGAGGGACAGATCTTGAAGTCATTAATGGAAACATCTTAATTCCTCAAGCTTATTATATTCATCCTACAGATGAAGAAATAAGAATCACCTTCAATCAAATAGATATTGGTGCTTATGAATTTGAGCCTTTAGTTTCTACCAAAAATGTAAAAGAGCCTCATTTAGTAATTTACCCAAACCCTTTTACTAGTAATGTAAATTTAAGTATTAAAGGGGAAGAAATTAAACAGATGGACTTACTTGATGGAATAGGTAAGATCGTTCATTCTGAAAGGAATATTAACTCTTTAGATATATCGGATTTGCCTAGTGGAATATATTTTTTAAAAGTGTTATTGAAAGACTCCAATGTTGTAGTAAAGAAGCTTGTTAAAAAGTAAAAGGTTTGACATTTTGCAATTCAAACAACCAGTGGTAGCACTAAAATTATTGTAAGCTCAACATAAAACGAGAAACCGATTCCCAGAGGATACGATCTCTCGCTTTAAAAAATAACATGACTTTTGTTATTAATCAATCGCAACTACCTCCCCCGACTATCTTCTCAATTTCTATGTCACAAGCTTCCAAAGTAGATTTGCACACCGCTCGCAATTCTCTCCTTATTTGAAGAAGACCATCACCGTTTCTATCAAACCATAAAAGCGTACAATCATCACAGCTTGATGTCATTGCTCTATAGATAAAACAGCCTCTATGAAATGTGTCTACGAATTGAAAAGTAGATGCTGAAATTTTTAATTTTTTCACAAATAAATCTCCAGCCGGCACCAATAATGTTCTATCGCTTTTGTCAACTTTGGGGTTTTCAAAAACTTTAAAATCTCCCTTAGTAGAAATCTTACTACTAATTTTCTCAAAATTCTCGGCAAGCTCGTTTTGAGAATAAGCCCTATTAGAGAAAAGCATAAAAGTAAATACAATCAATAAAGCGATTGGAGTAATGTTGATTTTCATTTTTATTAAATTTTAGGGTTAATACTTTATTGACATTTGCTCATTTTTCGAACATTCAAACCGCAAGCTTTTAATGACCTTTCACAAACTGCTCTGATCTCTTTTCTTGGTTGAACAAGATTATCATTATTATGATCATACCAAATTAAAATGCAATCAGAACAATCATTTGTATTTGGCTGAAAAATATAACAAACCCCCCAAAATTCAAGTAAGAAAGTCCCTAAGACTGCATTAATGATTTGTCCTTCCAATTTTAGTTTCTTCAACAATTCTGGATCAGCGGCTTCAAATTTATGCTTGGAAGCTTCATTGATTTTATATGCTCCATCTTCAAATTTCTCTCCACTAAATTTTGAATTTATTTTTTCAAAAATCAATCTACTGTTGCTTTCTTGAGCGTTAAGATTTAGATTACTCATTAGGATTCCAAAGGCAATTAATAAGGTGTAAGAAAATATTTGTTTCATTGGTAATGATTTTTAAGTGATTAATAAATACAAATCAAAATTATTTATTAGAAATAATTAGGAAGAAAATAAATCTATTATTTTAAAAAAATCACTGTTTTCAGGTTGTTTGAATTGAAAATTTAGGGATGAACTCAATACGTACAAAAAATTTAAAAGAAGAAATAAGTGACATTCATTTGTTGACCTAAAAGCTAAGGTGTAAGTATTATACACAAGCACAAATTATTTAAAATTGTTTAACTTGGCATATTGGTTTGAAGTTACAAACTTCAAACAGAGGTGGGTTTGAAGTTACAAACTTCAAATAGCGGAAATATTGGTTTGCAGCTGAAAGTTTCAAACGGCGGTTTTAAAAAAAGCATAGCATGTCAAAACAAGTAAACAGTCATATTAATTACATTGAGTTCAAAGCGAATGATCTATCTGTAATAAAGACATTTTATACAGCCGCTTTCGGCTGGTCCTTTACAGACTACGGCCTTACTTACACAGCCTTTTCTGATGCTGGTGTGGAGGGAGGCTTTGAAATAACAGAAGATAAAATAGTCAATGGCGTCTTGGTAATATTACATCACGAAAACCTTAACTTGATAAAAGAAAAGATCGTTGAATCAGGTGGAGAAATATCTTTGGATATCTTTTCTTTTCCAGGAGGAAAAAGATTTCACTTTAAAGATCCGTCAGGTAATGAATTGGCTGTTTGGTGTGAGGAGTAAAGCTCAATGATTTCAATATAAATTTTCTTAAAATTTGAACATGAAATTCTACAAATTAATCCTGCTCTTGACACTAATAAGTACGCCACAACTAGGGAAGTGTCAACAGATTAAAAGGACAAAAGTGATTTCAACAGACAGTATCCCTTTCGTCTTAACCGAACACAACAACCTCATTATAAAAGCAACTTTGAATAAAA
>CALIIW010000226.1 GCA_938018185.1 uncultured Saprospiraceae bacterium | reverse complement strand
TCTAATTCTCATTTTGTTATCACCAATTAATTCAACTTCCATAAAGCCTGTTCTTTCTGAACATTGAAATGAATTCATTTTTCTTTTGCCCAATCTGCTGCTCCAATACTTAGCAAGAAATGTGTGCGTTCCACCAGTAACTGGATCTTCATTTGTCCCAGACCAGGGCCAGAAAAACCTTGACTCAAAATCGAAATTAACTTTTTTAGATGGAGCAGTTATTAAAACACCATTGATTGAATTGTGAGATTGGACTAAACGTTCAAAATTTGGTGACAAATTACTTAGCAACTCACTATCTTCGATTTCTAGTAAGAGTATATTTGTTTCTTTATTGTACACACTATTTAGAATTGAATCTAATCCTAAGGCTGCCAATAATTCTTTTGGTGCGGTTTGAACTTCTGTTTCATAGACTGGGAATTCCATATCTATCAATAGCCCATCCTTTCGAATATGCAAAACCAAATCGTTGATATTGCTAAAATGAATTTCGTTTAGTTCAGGATTGGTTTCAAAGATTATTTTTGATGAAGCCAGGGTTGCATGCCCACAAAGTGGTATTTCCATCTTTGGTGAAAAAAATCTTATTCCATATTTACCCGTTTCGTTCCTTTTTAAAACAAAGGCAGTTTCTGAAAGACCCAATTCCTTTGAAATGGCTTGCATTTGAGTTTCATCCATTGCCTGATCTAATATACAAACACCTGCTGGGTTCCCTTTGAAAGGTTCGTTTGTAAAAGAGTCGACGATATAAGTTTCTGTCCTTTTTCCCATTTTAGTTTGATGTACTTTGTTTAAGCAACTAATGTAAATAAAAAATGAAAACTTTTTTATTTAGAGTTTATTGAAACTTAAAATTGAGAATTTTGAATAATTTAATGTTCTAACTTTCAGCCAGCCTCTTGATTCCAGATAATGCTTGATTTCTCATTTTGGAGGCCATTCTTTTCATCATAAATACATTCATGATCTTGGCAAAGAAATGTTTTGGATTGCCATAGCCTCTATTAATAAGCTTAGTTTGATTATTTGAAATTGGTACTAGTTCGAAATTAAATCCGTAGTGGTCAAACATTTTATCAAATCCAAATTCATCAGAAAGCATTTCCCAGCCAATTTCCTTTTTCTCTTTAAATAAAACACATTGTTCAGAAACTTTACCCATTTTGCCATTCATATCTACTTCACAATGCCGTACGGCATTCAGTGATTCTTTTATACTATCTGTGTGTTTTACGACAGGCATCCAAGTAGATAATACTTTGCCGTCAATAAGAATGTCCCAAATTTTATCAACTGAAGCGTTAATAATAGCTTCATCTTGTCCTTGAAATTTACCTTTCATTTTATACTTTTTAAATTAATAGTACAAATATGTAGGCAGGATATGTCAGATTATGTCAGGGGTGAAAATTTAAATCTGGACAAGACAAAAAATACTTTCTTATGTCAAAATTTCTGTCCTCAAATTTTTCTTCCACTAGTTTGAACTGTTTGATTTTATCAAGCCTAAAAGCTCTATAATCATTTCTTAATCTACACCAAGCTACCACAATCCATTTTTCGTTGTAGCAATAAATTGCAACTGGTTCAATTTGTCGAAGCGTACTTTCTCCGGCAGTTTTTTCATAATTAATTTCTGTGACTCTATGATTTACTATACCCATTTGTAAAGAAGAAAGTGATTTACTTTTAAGTTCTGGCGAATTGTTTTTAAAAACCAGCATTTTGCTATTTAATACTTCACTTTGAGATTGTAGGGTACTTTTGAATACGGATTTAATCTTTGTTAATAGATTTTCAAAATTTTCGATCAAGGATTCATCATTTGTTTTTGAAATCAGCTGTTCTGCTGTTATTAATGCATTCACTTCTTTTTCGTCAAACATAATCGGAGCAACAGTATACCCGTCCATTATAGAATAACCCCTTCCTTCGATCGTGATTATTGGAACACCAGAATCCTCTAGTTTTTTTATATCTCTATAAATAGTCCTTAGACTAACATCAAATTTAGCAGCAAGCTCATTGCCAGTTACAATTCGTTTTGACTTTAATATTGTGAGTATGGATAATAACCGAGATAGATGGTTCATAATTTTTTAAGCTTCAATATAAACTGGTCTTATGTCATATACTGTCAGGCCTTGAATTTGTTCCTTTTTATTAGCTAAATCTCTAAAGGTAGGTCCATCCGATCACTCTCAATATTAGGTGAAGTGATTACTAAAAAATCTAATGGCTCTTGACTTTCATTCTGTATAAAATGCGGCTTATTTGCCTCAACAAAAATGCCTTCACTCTTCTTTAATTTAGAAAACTTCCCTTCCAAGAAAAAGCTGGCTGTTCCTTGAAGTACAAAGAAAAATTGTTCTTTCTGAGTATGAAGGTGTTTGTTCTCACTGCTATTAGCAGGCATGGATTCCAATTTAATGGATAGATTTTTTGAATTACAAAATATCCAACTATCACAATCATTTCCCCATTTATAAGATTCCGCTAATTGCTTGTTTATCATCATGTTCAATTATATTATTAGAAATGCATTTTCATGCCTTCGTGCGTTTTCACAAACCCTAAACCTTCATAAAATTTTATAGCATCTGGACGTTTTTTGTCCGTTGTAAGTTGTAGCAAATGAGCTTGGCGTTCTCTTGCTCTTTTGATCGCCCATTCAAACATTGTTTTCCCTAAGCCTTCCCCTCTCCTATCGTTTCTAATTCGTACAGCTTCTATTTGCGCTCTAATACCTCCTTGGTAAGTTAAGTATTGAATGAAGCTAAGTTGCATGGTTCCAATGATTTCAAGATTATCAGCTTCAAGGACCATCAGTTCTTGGTTTGAGTCTTTAATGATATTCTGAAAGGAAGTAAGATATTTTTCTGGTAAAGGAAGGCGATAATCTTCTCTTGTTTTTCCCAATGCATCGTCTGCTAGCATGGCTATAATTTGTGGCAAATCGGCTTTTTGGGCTTTTCTAAAATTCATTCTTGATTTTATTTTTCTAAAAGATTGGTATACCTTTCATTTTCAATAGCACACTTTTTGTTCAAGCTTTCTTTTACAGAATCAAACCATTCTTTTTTCAAAATACTCAAAACAATGCTATCCCTTCTGCCCGTTGCACTTGCACAGTTGTTTCGCAACACCCCTTCAACAGTACAGCCGATGCTTTTCATGGCAGCAATGCTTCGTTGGTTGTTATTGTCAGCACGAAATTCTACCCTATCAAGACCAAGGGTTTCGAAAGCAAATTGGAGCATCAAGAATTTGCAATTTTTGTTTAGTCCTGTCCCTTGAAAATCTTTTCCATACCAAGTATAGCCAAGTTGAACGGTGTTATGTTTTTGTTGATAATCATAAAATCTGGTACTGCCTGCAAATTGTTTCTTTCGTTTGTCATATACAATAAATGGGTAGCTTGTTTTATTGGATTTATCGCTAAAAGCAGCTTCCAAATATTTCTTCATATTTTCAATTCCATTGGCAGGTTGTAAGGAGTACTCCCAAAGGGTGGGTTCGGTGTTTGCAAAATCCACCAACAAATCAAAATCTCCTTCTTTTAGTGGGCGTAGTTGAACTGTTTCATTTTCGAGTATGTAACTCTTGTCGAAGTCTATATTTTCCATATTGATCAAAATACGTTTATTAAAAAAACGAAATATTTATGAGCCAAGTATATCTTAGTATTCTGAATCGCTTAATTTATCAGGATGTCATTATCACCCAAAAGTCAATCAAATAAAAATTGACACACAATGAATTAACTGCATAAACAATCAGTTCTTCACTCCAACAAATCTGGTCTTCTTGTCTTCGTCCTTTCCAAAGACTGCTCATATTGCCAATCCTTAATCTTCCTTTCATGTCCTGACAATAGTATCTCAGGTACCGCCCAATCATTGTAAACTGCCGGTCGCGTATAAACAGGAGGTGCTAATAAATTATCTTGAAAAGAATCGGTTAAGGCAGAAGTTTCATCATTAAGTACACCAGGTAACAGCCTTCCAATACTATCTACTAAGACTGCAGCTGCCAATTCTCCACCAGACAAAACATAATCCCCAATTGAAATTTCTCTAGTGATGAAGTGTTCTCGAATTCGTTCATCTATTCCTTTATAATGCCCACAGAGCAGAAGTAAATTCTTCTTTAGGGAAAGTTCATTGCATATGTTCTGATTTAATTGTTCCCCATCAGGAGTGAGATAAATCACTTCATCATAGGATCTATGCTTTTTTAGCTCTTCTATACAATTTGCAATGGGTTCGATTTTCATAACCATGCCTGCTCCTCCTCCAAAAGCATAATCATCTACTTGCTTATGTTTGCCAGAGCCATAAGGTCTCAGATCAATAACTTTGACTTCAAGCAAACCTTTTTGCTGGGCTCTTTTAATAATTGAGTGGTCAAAAGGTCCTGTCAGAAGTTGCGGTTGAATCGATATTATATCTATATGATACATATAATTGTATTTTCTTTTAACAAAGCTAGTCAATACTTTTAATTCACTTAAAATTCGTTAATTTTATTTGCAACCTTTGTACTACCATCTAAGCACTTTAAAATATGAAGAAAGGCATTTTACTTTTTATTACCTTGATTATGTACTGCCTAATCATGCAGTCATGTAAATATTCGTTTAAAGGAACAAGTATAGATCCTGATGTGGAGACCTTTTATGTCTCAGTCTTTGACATCAAAGTTTTGAATGCACCACCGACGATTGGTCAAGATTTCAGCAACAAGCTGACCGAGAAGATCCAAAGAGAAAGTCGTTTAAATCTATCAGATACAGATCCTGATATCAGCTTTGAGGGAGCTTTGACTAGATTTGAGGTGACAGAACCAAGTCCTGAAGCTGGGGAAAGAATTGCATTCAACAGGTTAAATGTAAATGTGGTCGTTGATTTTCTAGACAAGGATCGTGAAGATGAGATATGGTCCCAACAATTTTCGTACTTCAGTGATTTTAGTACTTCTCAGAATTTGCTGGATGTTCAAGAAGAATTGCTTGAAGACATTTATGATCAATTGGTAGAAGATGTTTTTAATAAGGCTTTTACGAATTGGTAGGAAAAGGCCTTTGGCAGTTTGCCATTGGCTATTAGCTAACTTATTGCTAATAGCTAATGGCCAAAAACAAATTGCTCTTTTATAAACAAAAAAATAGTAATTTTGACTGATTCAATTTGTCAATTTTCTAATGATCGACTTAAGCAAAATATTCACCGATACAAACCAGTCAGAAGCATTATCTGTATCTGACATTTTGCAATTGCAGTCAAAGTATCCTTATTGTTTAAACTTACATTATATATTATTAGATAAAGCAGGAGCTCTTGGTCCGGATCACCTCAACGCTATTATAAAGAAGCTTGCGACGTTTAGCGTAGATAGACAACATTTAAAAGAGAAGATAATTGCTATAAGATCTGAAAAGCAGCATAGCAATAAGGGAATAATTACGAAAGATCTCTCTCAGGCGGAAAAGGAAGCTCCAGAACAAAAGGTACAACGAGTGATAGTAACCCAAAAAGTTCGTATTTTGGAGCGTCCAAAGCAGATTGAAAAGCCTGAACAAAATGAGGCAATACCCGTTCAATCTCAAAATATAGTGCATTCGAATAAGCCAGAGCTTAAAATTGTGAAAAAACAAAAACCTGACAAAGAAAAAGTGTCATTTGATGAGTGGTTGGGCTCTTTACAAGCTTCTATCAAGGTAAAGAAGGAGGAGATTTTGCAAGAAAAGCCAAAAAAGGCTAAGAAAAAGAGCAAAAAGAAAGATAAGAAGAAGAAAAAGAAAAAGCTAGAGCAATTGCTAGCTAAGAGTAAGAGTCTTGTCGAAGAGGAAATAGTATCTGAAACATTGGCAGATATTATGGCGAAGCAAGGCTATACAGTGAAAGCAAAAGAAATGTACAAGAAGTTAAGTTTGCTTTTCCCAGAAAAAAGCAGTTATTTTGCGAAGAAAATTAAGGAACTGAAAAATTTAGATAATGTTTAGAGATACAATTGATTATATTATAGTGGCGGTAGTTTTTGCACTAGCTTTTGGCTTATTTGTCATAAACAACCTAACCCTGAATGTTGTAGTAGTTGCTTTGATAGCAATCTTACTGATTCTTTCTGTTTTAATACAGAATCCAAAAGGTGGAGGCGTTGACTCAACTTTTGGAGGTGCAGCGACAAATCAAATGTTTGGAGCAGCGAAATCTACCGATTTCATTGAAAGAGTAACTTGGCACTTGGTTATTGCCTTGTTTGTTTTATGTGTTGCAACAACTATACTTCCTAGTTTGGTTAGTTCAGGTGGACTGGATGTACTTAGATCTGAGTAAAAGATATTTTTATAAATAATTTAAAGGCCTGTCAAAAGCAATTTTGACAGGCCTTTTGTCATTTTGTCTATTGAAAGTTCCTTAAAACAAGTATCTTTGCACTCCATTTGTGAAAATTTGTCATGAAAATTGGCTTGGCACATTAAATGATGGGACTCAAGTATTAATAATTTTTAAACTAAATCAAAAATCATTACAACTATGATGAAACCAGTAAACGACAGAGTTGTTGTACAACCAGCTCGCGCAGAAGAAAAAACTAAAGGCGGTATCATCATCCCCGATACAGCAAAAGAAAAGCCTCAAAGAGGAAAGATCATTTCTGTTGGAACGGGCAAGGATGGTAACAAAATGACCGTAAAGAAAGGAGATACCGTTTTATATGGTAAGTACTCTGGACAAGAATTGCACTATGAAGGCAAAGATTATTTGATCATGAGAGAAGACGATATCCTCGTTATCTTAGACTAATTCAATTCATTAATTTAACATTTTAACTAAAAAATAAACAAACATGGCAAAGGAAATTTCCTTTAATAGCGATGCAAGAAATAAATTAAAATCGGGCATTGACGCATTAGCAAATGCTGTAAAAGTAACTTTAGGACCAAAAGGTAGAAACGTGGTTATTCAAAAGAGTTTTGGAGCGCCTACTATCACTAAAGATGGTGTAACTGTAGCAAAAGAAGTCGAATTGGAAGATCCAATCGAAAATATGGGTGCACAAATGGTTAAAGAAGTAGCTTCTAAAACTGCTGATGATGCAGGAGATGGAACTACTACAGCAACTGTACTAGCACAAGCGATGGTTACTGCTGGTTTAAAGAATGTAACTTCTGGTGCAAATCCTATGGATTTAAAAAGAGGCATTGAGAAAGCAACAGCAGCTGTAATAAAGAACTTGAAAAAGCAATCTGAGACAATCGGCAACAATTACGAAAAGATTCGTCAAGTAGGTACTGTTTCTGCAAACAATGATAACGAAATTGGTTCTCTAATAGCAGATGCTATGAAAAGAGTGTCAACAAATGGTGTTATAACTGTAGAAGAGGCAAAAGGAACGGAAACTTATGTTGATGAAGTTATTGGAATGCAATTCGATAGAGGGTATTTATCACCATACTTTGTAACGAATGCTAATAACATGACTACAGAGTATGAAAACCCATACATCTTAATACATGACAAGAAAGTCAGCAATATGCAAGACATCGTGCCTGTATTAGAATTAGTGATGAATTCAGGTAGACCATTATTGATCATTGCAGAAGACATCGAATCACAAGCATTAGGTGTTTTGGTTGTAAATAGATTGAGAGCTAATCTTAAGGTAGTAGCTGTAAAGGCTCCAGGTTTTGGAGATAGAAGAAAAGCTATGCTAGAAGATCTTGCTATTTTAACGGGAGGTACTTTAATCTCAGAAGAGCAAGGATACAAGCTAGAAAGTACAACTTTAGATCTATTGGGTCAAGCTGAAAAAATCACGGTAGACAAGGACAATACAACTGTTGTAAACGGAAAAGGGAAGTCAAAGGCGATTACTGCTAGAATAAATCAGATCAAGCAACAAATCGAAACGACTACTTCAGATTATGATAAAGAAAAACTTCAAGAAAGATTGGCTAAGATGGCTGGTGGTGTTGCAGTTCTTTATGTTGGAGCAGCCACGGAAGTTGAAATGAAAGAGAAAAAAGATAGAGTTGATGATGCACTTCATGCTACAAGAGCAGCAGTTGAAGAAGGTATAGTTGCAGGTGGAGGTGTTGCACTTGTAAGAGCTATCTCTTCTTTATCGAAACTTGAAGGAGAAAATCAAGATGAAACCATCGGAATTCAAATCGTCAAAAAAGCTTTAGAGGCTCCATTAAGAACGATATCTGAAAATGCTGGCGTTGAAGGATCTGTGATCTTCCAACAAGTATTAAAGGCAAAAGGATCTAATGGATACAATGCTAAGGATGATAAATTTGAAGACTTGAAAAAAGCAGGTGTTATTGATCCTACTAAAGTAACAAGAATAGCACTTCAAAATGCTTCTTCTATTGCTGGTATGATCTTAACTACAGAATGTGTCATTAACGATAAGGCAGAAAAAGATGCTCCTCATGGAGGCGGAATGCCAATGGGTGGTGGAATGCCAGGTATGATGTAATACTGTTTGTATTAGATAAAAAAAAAGGTTGCTTCGCAAAACGAAGCAGCCTTTTTTTTATTACAGTTATTTGAGTTTTAAAACCATTAACTAGTCCTCAATTATTTCATAGTCAATACTTAATTTTCTTAATGATCGGTATGCAGAACTTGTAGTTTTTTCGGAAACCTCTATTTCGACAGGATCGCCATCTAGCAATATTTCAGTCATTTCAAAAGCTAAGGAAGAATCCATGCCCATGGCTATTTCCTCAAACATCTTTTTTAAAGCTCGTTTATCCGGCTTTGGTGCATCACAGGAAATCAAGTTTAACTTCATTTTTAATTTTTTCTAAAAGTAAATAATTTATTTATTAATCTCTACCTCATCAACATACAGAAAATATTATTCAATTTCAACGATCATTTCAATTTCTGCACAAATTCCCCCAGGCAAAGCGTTGGTGCCTACCGCCGCCCTAGCATGTTTCCCATTTTCACCAAAGACTTCAACCATTAAATCAGAAAATCCATTAATCACTTTAGATTGATCCGTAAAATCTTCCGTGCACTTAACCAAGCCAAAAACTTTTACAATTCTTTTTACTTTATTTAAATCCCCAAGCTCCGTCTTTAATACTGCAAGCTGGCCGATGCCAATTTGTCTAGCTGCACGATACCCCTCCTCAATAGTCATATCCTCCCCTAGTCTACCTACAATGTTATTATTTTCTTCATCCTTAGGACCTTTACCTGCTAAAAACAAAAGATTTCCTGTCCGAACCACATTTACATAATTAGCTACTGGTGGAGAAGCTCCAGATAGCTTTATTCCAAGACTATCCAATCTTTCTTCGATATCATAGCTGTAAGCTTTCTTCATACCTGGCTCCTGATTACAAGAACTGAAGAAACCAAGTAGGAGTATGGCGCAAAAAGCTAGTTTGATTGTATTCATAATAATTTGCTTAAAATTTAAGGAATTCAAATTTCTTAGAAAAGAAGCCATTTATACAAAATCCGAACAGCAACAAATAATATCAAAATCCCAGATACCTTTCTAACTGTGAGAGGATCCAACTTTTTAATGCTGACAAAACTCCCTATTTGACCACCTATAAACACTGAAAGCATTAAGAGGAATAAAAGCATAGGATTTAGACTAAAAGTATTTGTCATAAACTGTCCTGCAAGTCCTGCAATGGAATTAACGAGTATAAAGAGTGCAGTTGTTGCTGCAATAACTTTTGGAAGGTTCCATTTGGTCAGATGTAAAACAGGTGACAGGAAAATCCCACCTCCAATGCCTACAACTCCGGAAAGAAAACCAATTCCTCCACCTATTAATCCATTTGAAAGCTTTGGCAACTTTTTATGCTCTGCATGCTTACTTTGAAAAAGCATTAGCAAAGCGGCACAAAATAGCACAAGTCCAAGAACAATGAAAAATAACTTCTCATCTATTTTAAACCGTCCTCCTAGAAAAGCCATAGGGATGCTACAAAAAATCAATGGCCAAACTCGATTAAGTTTTAGAAAACCATTTTTGCGAAACAAATATACCGAGCCAGAGACTACGACAATATTACATACCAGAGCGATCAATCTTATATCAGCAAAATCAAGAGGGAACAAGGCAAGGACAGCAATATAACTTGAGCCTCCACCAAATCCTGCTGCTGAGTAAATGATAGCAATTACAAAGAAAATTGGAAGTAATAAATATAGCTGGCTTTCCATCTGACTTTTGGACATTTAGGTACCTTCAAGTAAGAAGTGAAAATTACACTTATTTCATGAAATCCACTAAAGACAAGCCAGCTTTCTATTTCAAGTTGGAGCCTTTTAATTTTTATTTGTTCGCATGATCATTCTTATGTTCCAAATAAAAAGAAGCACTACAATGATCAACCAGACATACATCCAGACATTGGCAGGAATCAATACAAATAGGTCAGCATAGGCTGCAAGATCAGAACTTGGACCTACATTGAAATCTTGGATAATGTGAAGGATACTAGCCAATCCTAGGAACATCAAGATAATTTGATCTAAGTTTGTATACTTTGCCAATAAAAATAATCCTAAAGCAAAAACCACAAGGAATCCGATGGCAAACAAGTCTCTGACCCATAAACCAGCAACCAAGATCATCAAGCCTGAGATGACATAGATGGCAGCTTTTGAATATTTTTCTTTTTTTGCCCCAATATAAAATAATAAATTTCCAAGGATAGCAGAACCAATATACCCACCCATTAAGATAACAGCTCGATTGCCTCCCCTGCTAGCAGTGAGTCCACTTGCATCCTTATTTATGTCAAAATTTTCTACAGAGCCACCGGTTATTATCGCTCCTAAGGCATGACCAAATTCATGCAAAAAAGTTACAAATAACTTTAGCGGATACATGATCTTATTTCCAGTAGAACCTCCAAAAAAGGTTAAGCCAAAATAGACGCCCAAAATCCCAAGAACTATAAATAAGGTCTTATTTTTCATCTTCAAACTTTGCGATTAAGATAAAAAGAATTTTAATGTAACAGTAGACATTAAAGATGTATGGCTAATTTAAATCGATAAACGGAAAAATATTACTAATGAATGCTCAATTTTGATTGGCCAAATGAATTATCCGAAAATAAAATCTTGATAACATATTGTCCTTGAATCAAGCCTGTTGTTTCGTATTCGTTTGAGGCATTTGCAAGATAACTTTTAAGTATTCTACCGGAATAGTCATAAACAAAGAGCTGCTTGACTTCTTTTTCATTTTGCTGGATAAGCATAAAATTAGACCCTAAAGAAATTGGATTTTGAGCCAGTTTCGTTTCTACCGTATGTTCACTAATTGAAGATGTCGAATTTGTGGTACAATTTGAATCATCTGATACCCAGTTAAATGCAGCTGTCAAAATATTGTTCCGGTCTGGAAAGTCAATTGTGTGTCCAATGCCAGTAAGAAAATTAGTCTCTACACAAGCCTCTTGCCCATTTAAAGCAGCAACTAAAGGATCGAACCTAACTGATGGAGAATCATTTGAACCATGTACTAAATAGAATTTTTTTGCAGTTGCATTTGGAAGTAGATTGTTTATTTGTTGCGTCCCATCAACTGCGGCTCCAATTACAATAAAGCCTTCAAAAAGCTCATAATTTGCTAAGCCATAAGTATAGGTTGCCCTTCCTCCCCAAGAGAATCCTATGATATATTTATTTGACTGATCTACATTATACCAAACAGCCATGGAATCAAGCAAGGCGGTTGTAAAAGCAACATCAATGGGATCATCAATCTTACCATCTGGACCACCATCTGGACAGACCAATAATAGATCATTGGTCTCTGCAAATTGTATTAAGGTATCTCTCCAGGCTTCTCCATCCCATCTATTGGTATTTAACGGGTGAAAACCTAACATTAGCTTATTAGCCGAATTCGAATCATACGAAGAAGGCACATAAATAGAATACTTTTTTGCTGGATCTGTTTGAAATTCAAATGATCCATCAACAGTTTCTTGCGCGAAAATTGAGATATTTCCTAGTAAAAGGAATACGAAAAGATACTTAACAAAATTCATTATTTTTTTTTGCTAAGCTAATTGGAATAATTTAAAAAATTGGTCTTAAGAGCGACTTATTCTAGATGGTAGGCAAAACTGACTGGGAATCTATGAATATTTCCATCGTTTGTCTCGACCAAAATATTAGTGAAATATAGAGAGGAATTTTTATTCAGCCTTTTTAATCTTTTTTCAATTTCAAAATCATTGATGTCATCAAAAACATATTTTATAGCATCCCCATTAGGAGAAACTATAAGTAATTCTCCTCTATATATGTTGATATTTTTTTCTCGTATACTTAAACTTAACTCTCCTTCACTACAAATGAAATCCTCCAAACAATAAGTTTCAGCTCTTTTATTAGCCAAATAGCTCTTCCACATAAGTTGTGGTTTCCCGTCAGAAAAATCGTAAAAATCAGGATAATCATGGATACTTTTAAAATTATCTGATAAGACCTCTACATGTTTTAATTTTTCTTTTTTTACAATTCCATCTGCTTGGTTAATAGTTCTTTCTATTGTTTTAAATTTTGGAAAATTCTTTATTTGAACTGTAGGGTCAGATTTATATTTATCAACCATCCAAGAGTATTCTGGGTTTTCTACATCTAATTTTAGTATTGACTTGCCATTATAATTGTAGACAAATTGAAATTCGTAATGATCTTCAAATTTTGAATACCTCTTCATGGTCTCTTTTGGTATCCAAGGGCCTTCAGGATTTTCAATTATAAAATTGAAATGATTCAGCTTTCCATCTATATTATCTTTGGCGTATTCCGTGAAGTATAAACTTGCTCCATTTACTATTCCATCAAATTTTTCTAAAGCTTTATTTAAGTCTTCAGAATTTATAGAACATTTTCCTTTTGAACAATTCAAATTCAATCGTATTCTCCTAGAAAGAAAAGAATTGTAATTATTTATTTCATCCTTAGAAGTTTCGTCATACATAGGGTTAGCTGGAGTCATCAATAAATAGCCTTCCCTTATTTGTATGATCTCTTGGGCTTCGGTTTGAATGCTTATTTCATTTCCTAAATTGTTAATAAAATCTTTATTCAACATTGTCTTGGTCACACTGTAAATATTGGGATTACTTATTAGCTTCAATGGCAAATCAACTTTAGTTCCCCACTTTAAATTGAATTGAGACAACTTAGATGTCTTTTTCTTATAAATAGGCTCTGCATATTTGAATAATAATGTATCAAAATCAGATCTTACACCATAACCCAAGATATCAGCCTTTGTATCAGCTTGCTCAATATAAAATTGCATTAAGGCAGATTGACCACTTTTGGATCTCAAAAAGATATTAATGTGGTCTCCAACTTCAGCTCCGCTGATCAATTCTGCCAAACAATAATTCCAAGAATTATTTTTCTGACATGATTTTGCTTCTTTTTTATTGGTTATAATAAGGTCTGCTTGTTCAACAATTTCCTTTTTATCATTTTTTATTAAGTATAAATTTTCATCAGATATACTAAGTAATTTTTCTTTTGTAATGATTTGATCAGAATAGAATTTTTTTGTCTTGTCAGAACTTAAGTCAGTTGCTCGAAATTTAGATTTACCCCAATTGATATAAATCTCCTTAGACGAAATTTCCTCATGCTCATCTAAATCCTCTTCTATCTCAATGTAAATCGTTAAGTTTTCTTGAATCTCTGCTGCTTTAAAATTTCTGAGAATAACTACATCATCAGGCATCAAACTCGACACAAAATCTTCGTCAAATTTTGTCCCTTTATAGAGCTTAGGATTTTTTATAGAGCAAGCAACATTTTCAAGGAAGATTTGGGTATCCTTACCTTGTTTTAAGATGTCGAAGGAATAATCCCAAATCACACCATCTTTTGAAGAGGTCAATACTGGTTCGAAAGGTAGGCATTCAATAAATTCTTTTTTTCTCATTTTGAGACATACTTCGTAATCTTCTTGACTGGCTTCTTTTGTGATAACAGTATCTATGTGCTTCCAATTAAATTGGAAGCGCTTTCTTTGCTCTAAGGATATATCTTCAGTAATCTCTAATTCTAAAGTTATATTTTCTTTTAATTCATCAAAGAAAACAAAATCGCTTAATAATAGTGTAGATCCAATGGCATTTTGCTTTAGTGCATCCATTGTATCTTTCTTGCCTGAAATAGCTTTTAAATTATTTTCCAGAGAATTAAATTCTCCAAAGTCTATCCCAGAACTAGCAGCATTGTATTGTTTCTCTAATCTAACTTGTAGGGAAAACTCTTCAACAATGGAATCCCCATTATTTATCAATAAATTAGGCTTTTGACCTATTGCTTCGTACCATGTTGAATAAGGAATACTAGATTTAGCCTTAAAGTTGCCTTTATTATCTTGCTTTACGGAAAGAGCAATATCGCCCCAGTTGAAAAAATAAGTTGAAGGAGTGTATCTATACTTAGTACAAATGAGATCTTCAATTTCGATCTGATAAGTTTTGGCTAATAATATTGGGTTTTCTAAATTTAAGAACCGATCTGCTCCAAAAGTAAAAATGCTGAAGTATTTAGAACCTGCTACATCTTTCAAAATTAAATAAACAGATGCTGATTTTTGCGATTCTGAAAACGCTTGTAATTTATTTGTTAGTTTTTTAAAATCACCTTTTGATTTATATGAAATATCCTCTGAATCTTTAATGATCATCAACAAGCTATCAAATTGGTAAGAATCAGAAAAGTTTTCTTTTAAATTTCTAAGTTTTTGATGGAATGATTCCATCGAAGCAATGTGAGGGACAGTATAAGTAGACTTGTCTTGATCAATTAATTGTAGTTTTAGATCTGCTTCACTGAATTTCTTATCGACACTTTCTAAATCATGCTCAAAATTAATACTAATTCCATCTGGATAAAATTTTTCAGAAATAGCAGTAGAAAAAAATAATTCTTGATTCTTATTAAAGCTTAAACATGCAAAAGTTAGGACATCATCTTTTGATTTCTTTTTTATGTGTAAAGTTGTTAATTCCTTGAGAGAATCTATATTCAAGCAATTATTTGATGGTTTTATGCTATTGCAAACACTAAAATTGTCAATATCATTGACTTGAAAATAGGAAATAGATTTAGAATCATTTGCAGCTTTTTGCAATTCTAACAAGACATCTTCAATCTTTGAATCCTCAATGAATTGGTTTACGACAGATATTTCATTCTCTATCACAGGAGACCACCTTATTTGTAAGTCGTTGATTACATGACTATTGCATAAATAATAATAACAACTACAACAAATTAATATACCTAAGAGTAAAACCCTTAGAATACTAATTTGCTTAGATTTCAAATTAAGGCTATTCTGAAAAACTTTGGTCATTTGAAAAGATGAATGCTAGATTATTCATTATATATTTAAAAATAATGCCCTTTTCTCTAATTCACTGTTAATGAAATTCAAATGAATTCATATTAACAATTTTTAACATTTTTATCATTTAATTTATAAATAACTTCCTCATTTAGTTACTTTTGCTCAACATTGTGCGTCTTACATTACAATTTCCATAACATATCACCGAATTAACGAATAGGTAAACATATTTTATAAAAATATAATTTTAAACACAATTTTTTAATCACTTATTAACTTTATAACTAGTATAACTATGGAGTATATTAATACAGCTTTAGAAGGCTTAACAGGTACTTTGGGAACGAAACTTCCTGGTATCGTTGGAGCTATTGTAGTTCTTTTGATCGGATGGATCATTGCAAAAGCCATTAGTGGAGCCGTCAGAAAAGTGCTGAGAAGTACTGATTTGGACAATAGAATCTTTAAGACTGCACCGGGTGCTACAAGTATTGAAGGAATCATTGCTAAGATTGTCTATTACGTTTTAATGCTTATTGTTCTTCTTATTGTTTTAGACATGTTGGGAGTACAACAAGTTTTAGACCCTCTTAAAGATATGGTCAACACATTCTTGTCTGCAGTACCGAGTTTAATTAAAGCAGGAATTATTGGTTTTGCTGGTTATATGATCGCAAACATAGCTTCTGAAATTTTTGGTTTTGCTGGAGGAGGTCTTGAGAAGTTTTCTTCTAGAATGGGACTTTCATCTGACCTTGATTTAGGTGGAATAATCAAGAAACTTGTTTTCATAGTAATCTTTATCCCTATGTTGATCTTAGCTATCGATGAATTAGGAATGGATGCTATTTCAGGCCCTTTAAAAGGTTTATTGAATACAATGATGGGAGCTATACCTAAAATTCTTACAGCTGGAATTATCATAGGTGTATTCTACTTTGTTGGTAAATTTATTTCTGGAATCCTAAAAGACCTTTTGAACAACGTTGGTCTTAACGATATGGGACAGAAAATGGGTATTGCAAAAATGACAGGAAACACAAATTTGTCTTCATTAGCTGCAAACTTAGTTTTTGCATTTTTAATGTTTACAGGTATTATGTCAGCTGTTGAGATTTTAGAATTTAGTCAATTATCTAATATTTTAGGAAACTTACTTGATATGTCAGGTCAGATCTTATTTGGATTGATAATAATGGCTATTGGAAACTGGATTTCAACTATGGCTACAAATGCTGTTTCTGATACAAGTTTAAAGCCTATCGTAAGAGTTGCTACAATGGCATTATTCTTAGCAATTGCGCTTAGAACAATGGGTATTGCAAATGATATTGTAAATCTTGCTTTTGGATTAACATTGGGTGCAGTTGCAGTTGCAGTTGCTTTATCTTTCGGTTTAGGTGGAAGAGAAGCTGCTGGAAAGCAAATGGAGCATATCCTTTCTAAGTTCAGAAAATAATCTAAGAATACTCGATTACACGAGCATTCAAACATTCGAGTAATCGAATATGATTTATATAAAAAACCTCTTACTAAATTTAGTAAGAGGTTTTTTTTATGGAATTCATCAAAATTACGGAACCCTTATTATTTTAAATTTTGAGTTATCTATTAAAAGTCAAACGCTCCCCTCTTTTGGATTCATCAAAAACTCCATTATTGTATACTAAATGTCCACTCACAAAGGTTGACAAGACTTTTCCCTTAAAGTTTGTTCCTTCTAAAGGAGACCATCCACACTTATAATATATGTTATCCTTTGCAACCAGATAGTTTGCCTCTGGATCAACAATTACCACATCTGCTTTCATGCCTTCATCAAGATATCCTCTATCATTGATTTGAAAACAAATTGCTGGAGCATGGCACATCTTCTCTACAATTTTTTCTATAGAAATTAATCCCTTGTGATAAAAACTCAACATTACGTTCAAAGAATGTTGCACCAAAGGCAATCCAGAAGGTGCAGAACCATAAAGATTATTTTTTTCTTCCATGGTATGAGGTGCATGATCTGTTGCAATGATATCCAACCTATCATCCAAAAGTGCAGGAAGTAATGCTTCTTGGTGCTCCTTTGCCTTTATAGCCGGATTGCACTTCATTTTTGTACCTAATTGATCATACTGTGAGGCATTAAAATATAAATGGTGCACACAAACTTCTGAAGTTATTTTTTTGTCTTTTAAAGGGATGCTATTATCAAACAGGTCTAATTCATCCTTAGTTGAAATATGAAGGATGTGTAGCCTACTGTTATGTTTCTTTGCAAGTTCTATAGCCAGGGAGGAAGATTTATAACATCCTTCAACATTTCGAATCAAAGGATGTGCAGAAATAGGGATCTGGTCACCATATTTGTCAACATATTCTTTGAAGTTATTTCTAATTGTTTCTTCATCTTCACAATGAGTTGCAATGAGTAGAGGCAATTTTGAAAAGATGTTATTTAAAGTCTGTTCATTGTCTACAAGCATATTACCAGTACTTGAGCCCATGAAAATTTTAACCCCACAGATATTCTTCCCATCTGTCTTCAAAACCTCTTCGATATTATCATTTGAGGCTCCCATAAAAAAGGAATAATTTGAGAGTGAAAATTTTCTTGCGATCTCATACTTATTTTCCAAAAGATCAATGGTAAGTGCTGCAGGTTTAGTGTTTGGCATTTCCATGAAGGAAGTTGTGCCACCAGCGACTGCGGCACGGGCTTCCGTGTAGATATTGGCTTTATGCACTAACCCAGGCTCTCTAAAATGAACTTGATCATCAATGATACCAGGAATCACAAAACAGCCTTTAGCGTCTATCTCCCTAGCACCATTTGTAGATATAATGCCATCAATTTTGGCTATTTTGTCCTCTACTATTAAAAGGTCTCCTTCTTGGATCTTTCCTCTATTGACAATTTTGCCATTTTTTATTATGTATTTGCTCATAGTATTTTAGGTAAGGATGCAAAGTAAAGGATATGAATAATAAATTCAAATAAGGATGATTTTTTTTAGTTTTGCCAATCAAATTTGGAACAACAAAATCAATAAACTTGGATAACGAATATTTATTAAATAAAAAACTAGGGATCTTAGGCGGTGGCCAATTGGGCAAGATGTTATGTTTAGAAGCTGCTAGGTTAGATCTAGACCTATCTATATTAGATAAAGATGCCTCCTTTCCTGCAGCAAAGCTTTGCAAACGATTTGTTGAAGGTGATTTTAAGAATTATGAGGATGTGATGGCTTTTGGAAGAACAGTAGATATTTTGACCATAGAAATTGAAAGTGTCAATATACAGGCATTAAAAGATCTAAAGGCTGAAGGCAAGATTATACATCCAGATCCCTACAAATTGGAAATTATAAAGGACAAAAAACTTCAGAAAGAATTTTATGTCAAAAATCAATTCCCAACCTCCGTATTTAAGGCATATAAAGATGCCTCAGATGTAAAAGAGGCTTATACCGCTGGAGCTATCAAACTACCATTTGTTCAAAAAGCACGGAAAGATGGTTATGACGGTCGTGGGGTACAAGTAGTAAACAAAGAAGCTGACTTAGCGCTACTTTTAGATGTCCCTTGTATTGTAGAACCGAAAGTAGACATAGCCAAAGAAATAGCAGTTATCGTTGCAAGAAACGATAAAGATGATGTAAAAACTTTTCCTGCCGTTGAAATGGAATTCAACCCTCATGCAAATCTGGTAGAATACCTGCATTGCCCGTCATATCTTGATGATATACAAGAAGCGGTGGCTCAAAAATTAGCAAGAGACATCATTAGATCCTTCGATATTTGCGGTCTTCTTGCTGTCGAAATGTTTCTTACTAATGCTGGAAATATTTTAATAAATGAAGTAGCTCCAAGACCACATAATAGTGGCCACCACACCATTGATAGTTCAGCTACTTCTCAGTTCGAACAACACCTCCGGGCCATCTATAATATGCCACTAGGATCGACCAAAACGCTATCTCCTGCTGTAATGGTTAATTTGCTTGGAGAAGATAAAGAACAGGGTCCTGTCAAATATTGTAATATTGATCAAGTGATGGAATTACCTGGCGTGCATCTAATGCTTTATGGCAAAACAGAGACTAGACCTTTTAGAAAAATGGGGCATGCTACAGTAGTTGCCAGTAACTTGAATACTGCAAGAAGTAGAGCGGAGCAGGTCAAAAGAATTTTAAAAATTAAAAGCTTTTAATTATGTCAAATACAATGGTTAGTATCATTATGGGTTCAGATTCTGATTTGCCAATTATGCGTCAAGCAGCGGAGTATCTGGAATCTCAAGAAATTGCTTTTGAATTAGAAATTGTCTCAGCGCATAGGACTCCTGAAAAGATGTTCGCCTTTTCTAAAAAAGCCCACACTAGAGGCATCAAAGTGATCATCGCCGGCGCTGGTGGAGCAGCACATTTACCAGGAATGGTCGCTTCCTTATCTCCTCTCCCTGTTATCGGTGTACCAATCAAGTCTTCAAACTCAATCGATGGTTGGGATTCAATGTTGTCGATATTACAGATGCCAAATGGTGTTCCAGTGGCAACTGTTGCTTTAAATGCAGCAAAAAATGCAGGAATATTGGCACATCAAATTCTTGGATCCTCTAATGAAGCCCTTCAAGCTAAAATGATTTCTTA
>CALIIW010000225.1 GCA_938018185.1 uncultured Saprospiraceae bacterium | reverse complement strand
AGCGGGCATCCTCACTATTTATATAAATCAAGAAATACCTATGCCTCAGATCCCTCTCATGAGAACAAAGCTTTAGAGGCAACCAAATATTTTGATGCTGCCATTTTCGCCAAAAGATATAAAGGACCTTCCTGCTACTTCATGAGTTTTGAGGATGAAGTTTGCCCTCCTTCGTCGGTAATGACAGCAAACAATCAACTGGTAGGTGAAAAAGTAATTTTTTATCGAAGAGAGTCTGGTCATGATAATCCGGACTATTGGCAAGGCAGACTTGAGTTTATAAGAACACATATGCCTACCACGAGAGAACCGTTGATAAACGCGCCAAAAGATCAAAGCTATAAAGCTAAAATCACAGGAAATAACAGTATTTCAGTTGGACAATCATTAAACTTAAATACATCTATAAGCTTGGATGGCCGCGAACTCTCCTTGCCTTTAAGGTGGGATCAACATAGTGGACCTGGCTCTGTTGAATTCTCAGATGTCTGTTCCAGTCAAGTATCTGCCACTTTTGCAGAAGTGGGCACTTATGTTTTAAAAGTTGTTTATACAGATGATCGTGAATTGGACAAAGAAGATAGCTGGGTGCAAGTGATAGATTATGTGACTGTAACAGTTTTTTAGGAGGTACTTTTTTAAATCACAATCCTAAATAAGAAGCACCCTGGCATGCCAGGGTGCTTCTTATTTAAGGAATACTGAGCAAGAATAATTTTTAAGAAAATCTTAAAACCCAAAATCCATCAGTCCATTATACAAACAAAAGATCGCTAATGCAAACAAGGAAAAAGCGGTTAGTCTTTGATAGATTTTTAGCATTTTACTTTCCGAATTTATTTTAAAACTTTTCACTAAACTCCCTATTGAGAAAATCAGAAAAGCCGCCGAACATATGCCTAGCAGAACAGAGCCGAAATTGACAGGATTTGTGGATTGATAGAATTCATCTGCAAATATGAAACTGATAATAAAGAGAAGCAATAAAAAAGTAGTAAACCATAATAGTATATTATAGCTATTTCTCTTTTTAGGCTTCGACATAAAATCTTTAAACATCCAAAACAGGCCTACAAAAAAATACAAGCAGCTAAAGAAAACTATCCCAAATAAACCGTAATTTAAGAAGCTCCTAATACCCTTCGAACCTTTTTCGGCATAATCATTTCCTAGCCACAATATAGGTACACCTTTATTTTCAAGGAGCATAACAAAAGGTACCCCTTCGTTTTTTCTATAAAACTGATTGCTGCCTTTGTGGTATAAAGTATCAAGTACATTAGATCTAAAATCTTTCACTAACATTCTATCCTCCTTGAACTCAATCGAGTGGCCATCAAACATTTTTTGAATAAAATGAAAGGATTGGTTTCTTGGGTTTTTAAAATTATAAAATCCTGTGAACTGATTTTTTATTTCGCTAGGAATTGTAACTGCGCTTGAATCCTTGTATTTGTTTTTGCCCAAAAAGTAATCAAGGATCTCTTTGGCAAGGACCCAAGGATCAGTCTCTGAGTTAATAGAAACAGCTAGAGCAAAATTGGCTTCTTTTGAAAAGAGGTAAAGGGAAGAAAAACCATCTATCCCACCATCATGTCCATAAAAAAGATGATTGTTTGACCAAAGGGATGTGGTACCTAGTCCATACCCAGTTTTATATCCATTTTTTGCGGCGATTGATGTCTTGGGAGTACGCATTCTTTCAAGTAGATCCAGGCTTATTAGTTCATTTTCATTCTTTGCTTTTTCTGACAACAGAAATTTTAAAAACAAACACATATCTTTTGCATTTGTACAAAAATCAGAGGCTGGACCTCCATGCACAGATTGGAATGGTACAGCTTGAAGTTGGCCTCCCATTCTTTTATATCCTTGTGCTAAATTCAAACCCTCTTTTTGCTTATAATAAAAGCCCGATTGATTCATATCAAGTGCTTGTAATATCTCTTCTTTCAAATAAGTGTTGTATGGCTTTTTGCTTAGATGCTCTATCAAATGTCCTGCTAGAACATAACCAGGATTTGAATAAGACATTCGTTCTCCAGGTTTCCATCTTGCATACAAAGATTTCTTATGCACTTTTACTAAAGAAGAACAGGCGGGCGCGTCCATGTCCTCTGTGTTGTATTGAGCGTCTTTTTGAACATCGTCAAAGCCGGCCGTATGCTCTAAAATTTGTTCAACTGTGATAGGGGACTGTTTCTTCCATTTGTTTTTTATTTCCAGCGAAGGATCAATTTTTTTGACAGCATCTGAGAGTTTCAATTTATTTTCATCCACCAATTTCAAAATCCCAAAAGCAGTGAAAGTTTTAGAGATAGAACCCATCCTAAAAAGATGTCCTGCATGGATGCTTTCTTTGTTTTCAATATTTGCATAGCCTACACCACCAGCAAATAAAATCGAATCGTTTTGAACGATACTAATCATTGCTCCAGGCATTTGGTTTTCTTCTAGTACTTTTTCAAGTTTTACTATTAAGCCTTTGTCTAAGCTTTGTGCAAATGACAAGTTTATCAATAAAAAAAAACTAAAAAAACATACTAAAAAATTGACCTTATGCATTTTACAGATTTCGCGAAAAAACTCAATACTGATAGAACAAAAAATGGAAAAAGATATTTTCTAATATACTTGTTTTGATTTACATAAAATAGGGATTATCAGACTAAACTTAAACCATTAAAAATCAGCTTTTGATACTTGTTTAATTTAAATTCTTTACCTCGTTTCTAGCGATAATATCCCCAAAAAAGGTTCTCCTCCAAAGCCATTTGTCATGAGTTTTCCCAAAAATCTCGCCAAATAAATTCATCTCATTTCTTGTACCTAGTGTTTGCACACTGGCTATAATAATGTCACGCCTCTGGCGTTTTTGGGCTTACTCTTGAAGTTCCCTAAAGTGAAAATAAAAAAGGGCCGTCCATAAATGGGCAGCCCTTTTTTATTATTTTAAATTGAAAGTTTATTATCTCAATATAGAAATATTTCCACGTTTGACAAATTCCTCCCCATCAGTACAAGTTACTCTTAAACAGTAGCCATATACATCTGGTTGTACTAACTCTCCTTTGAAGTAACCATCCCACTCATCTGTTAGGTTATTCCCTTCAAAAACTTTCTCTCCCCAACGGTTATATACGATCCAGTTAATATCGGTAACAAAGTTTTCGTTTGCTCTCAATTTTAGCATATCGTTTTCACCATCATTATTAGGAGAAAATGCATTTGGGAAGAAAATAAATGGTTCGTCACAAGCTCTTGATAGAACAATGATTGTAACGGTTCTGATTGTAGAACAACCATTAGGATCTGTAATTGTCAAAGTGTACTCTGTATCTTCCATTGGACTAGCAATCGGATTTGCAATATTCGGATCACTAAGGCCATCGGTAGGAGACCATTGATAATCGAAGTCCCCTTCGGTTACTTCAATTTGAGTTTCATTCCCTATGTAAATTGTATCTTCTGTAGGTGTCACTTCCGTAATCAAATTATCCATATCGATCACTTCTACAGTAACTGTATCTACTAATACACATCCATGTTGATTTGTCACTACTGCTGTATAATCAGTTGTAACCTCAGGATTTACCTCAGGGTTTGGTGAAGTCTCTGTTCCAACAAGGATGTCTGGTCCTGTCCATACAAAGCTCAATGTATCTGTGCCACTCAATTGATTAACTAACTGCAATTCTAGTTCATTTTCTAAACAAACCTTAACAGGAGAAAGTGGCTCTACCAGTACTTCATAATTTGCAACTTCTATAGCTGCTGTTTCCGTACAACCGAATTCATCTGTAGCAAGGACATAGTATATATTAGGTCTTCCTGTTTCTGCCAGAATTTCTTCTCCTGTGGCGATAATGTTATTAAAGTCAGGTTCTAATGACCAATCGAATTGTGTACTACTTACATCCGAAGAGGCAAAAAGATCTACTTCCATTTCTTCACAGAAAATTTGATCTTCTTCCGTTTCCATTTCAATTCTAGGTGGCACTTCAAGCGTCATTGTTTGGACCGAAGTACATCCGTTTTGATTTGCATCCGTAATGGTCACTGTATACTCCGTAGTTGACCCAGCTATTATAGTTGGATTTGGAGAATTAGGATCAGATAAACCTACGCTAGGAGACCATTCGTACTCATAATTAGTATTAGGATTATCGTTTAGATTTGCTACTAGATCAATGCATTGAAGCTCGTCTCCTAAGTCAACTTGAGTGTCAATTAGTGTAATAGGAATATTTTGAGTTATCTCAGATTCACAACCTGCGTCAGTAAGTACAGTGAAAGTAACCATAATGTTTTCATTGTCACCAACCATAATTTCTGTATTCTGATTAGCAGAAGTATTGCCTGGATCAAATACCCAAGACCAACTAATGATCTCTCCTTGATTTGTAGATACTGTTGCATCAGTAAATGAAATTAAACCTGTACTATCACATACATCATAATTGAAATTGAAAGCTGCATCAAAATCTGGCATATCATCTACCATTAGATCTAAGCTTACTTCATCATTACAACTTGTCCCATCAGGTAAAGTAAGTGTTACAATGTAATCACCTGGAGCATCATATGTATGTGCTGGATTAGGATCTGTGCTTGTATTGCCATCTCCAAAGTCCCAAGTATAGAAAGTAGCAGATGGACTGTTGTTAAAGAAATTAATAGTAGTTCCTTCACATTGCCCAAAATTGATTGCCGGTTCAGCTGTATCTAATACAACCACCTCAACATCTTGTATTTGGGAACAACCATATTGGTTTGTCACTTCAACAGTATAGATACCTTGAGTTGGCATATTTGTTTGGATGATCGGATTTGCAGTATTAGCACCAGAAAGGATATTTGGTCCAGTCCAATTGATGGTTAATATGTCATTAGGATCACCATTGTTAACAACTGTCAATTCTCCATTCTCATCTAAACATAAATATTGTAAATCATCAATAGTTACATCTAATTGTGTCCCAGTGATGGTCAAACTTTGCGGTTCTTCACATCCATTTGCATCCGTAGCAATAACTGTAAAGACATGGTCTCCTGAAAGATCTGTAACAGATAAGTCTGGGCCTGTAGAAATCACATTTCCATCTTCATCTTGCCATTCATAAGTCAAGTCAGGAATATTACCAACTACAGTTATATCTGCAAAGTTAGTACAGTCTGTATTAAAACTATCTGGAATTTCAAGTTCAATAGTCTCGGGTACAAACACTTCAACTTCTCTGATTACAGAACAAGGTAGAGACCCGGAGTTGTCAGTAATTGTTACTGAATAAACGGTGGTCTGTCCAGGATCTGCAGTTGGAGCCGGAGAACTTGGATCGTCTAAGCCTGCCGCAGGTGACCATTCGTAGGTATAAGATGGATCAGCATTGAGGTCCAAAATTTTTGGTCCATCATTTTGACAAGCTAAAACAGGATCCAATTCTTGAATATCGTCTATAACACTTACAATAATTTCCTGAGCTTGAGAAATTGATTCACAATCAAGAGCTGTGTATACTGTAAGAGTAACTATTAGATCTGTATCTTCTGCTAAGATCAATTGTGGGCTTGTAGCAATGGAGGTTTCTCCATTTCCAAAATCCCAGAAAAATCCCGTGGTGTTACTTTGAGGATTTGTAGTTTGTTCTGTGAACTGAATGGTAACACCATTTTCATCACAATCTAAGTACTCATAAGTAAAGTCCGAAGCCAAAATTGGTGCAACGATGTCTACTTGTTGGTTGAAATCATCCACACAAGTTACATTAGTTTCTAATCCCAAGGCAACTTGATATGATCCAACACCTGGATAAGTATGTTCCGGATTCACGTCAGTTGAAGTGTTATCCAAACTATTTGGATCTCCAAAGTTCCATAGATAATCATCATTGTCTCCAGAACTAGTATTGGTAAACAATACAGTAACTCCATTACAATCTTTTACTTCTTCAAAACTTAAAACTGCATTGGCGTCAATGACATTCACAGTGATTTGATCTATTTGATCACATCCATATTGATTAGTTGTTGTCAGATTTAAAATATATGTCCCAGCAGCAGATGGATT
>CALIIW010000224.1 GCA_938018185.1 uncultured Saprospiraceae bacterium | reverse complement strand
CGGCCATACTAACAATCAACCCTTGGATGAATTTTGCGATAAATTATCCACTGAAAGAGCAAAAAATATTGCAGATTATTTAGTTGCAAGAGGTATCTCTGATTCTCAAATTACCTACAAAGGCTATGGCAAGCGTAACCCTATTGCTACCAATAATACAAAAGAAGGTAGAAAAAGAAATCAACGTGTGGAGTTGAAGGTTATTGAGATTAAATAGAGGGGCTAAACTTCCTGATAAGATTTCTCCACTGCGGTCCCTTTAAGGACAGGCGATAACCTGTGTTTTTTGAATCAATGTCATGGTTTAATTAGGACGCAATAAATCGCCCCCATTTAGCATATTTTGATTTAAAGAATGTTCTACCTTACCGATGTTCGGCCTTAGCTAAGAAAGCTATAGAATGCCGAGGCGGGCGAGCCGTGCAAAGCTAAAGTGTATGAGCCTGGCAGGAAGAATAAAAAGAGTACAAAAATGCACAAGCAAGGAAGCCAAATAAAGGAAAATATGATCAAAGCGAGTTTTTGGCTTTTGGGGGACTGACTGTTCCTTGACTTTAGTCAAGGTAAATGTCCAGAGGACATTTAAAGGAAGGAACACGAAGTGGCTAACACCTGTTATTCTTTCTTAGGTAAAGCCCCTAGGTCACACAACCCTACTTAATTCTTAATAATCTTTTTAGAAAAGATACCAGCATCGCTAATCATCCTAATAAAATAAATGCCCGATTCTAAATCAGATTTATCCAAATGTAGATCATATTCACCTGTGAGAAATACCTTCTTTGCTTGAATGAGTTCGATCTGTTGACCGTCCTTATTTATCAAATCTATAATCACTTCTGTTGTTTGTTTGATATGAAAATTGATATCAACAATCTCTTGTATTGGACTTACATTTATAATGAGTACTTCCTTCCTGCTTGTTGATTTTTTGTCTTTTAAACTAGGTTCAAAAAAAACAGGACTTCCTGTCAACTCAATTTCTTCTCCCTCCAACTTATAAGATTTGAAATCCAGTCCATGCGTCCATTCTCTGCATACAAAAGAAGAGTAGCCCCAAGATTTTGGAAAAGAATACTTGGCTTTCGGGTATTCGTTTTTGTCCATAATGGTTTCTGCCCAAAGGGCATAAGTGTAAGCACCATCTTCATCTTGAAAAGCGTATCCTTGGACGCCTTCAGGACAATTCATAGAATTTGATCTATCTGCACTGTACACTTTGTTTTGTAATAGCTTTGCCATTGATGCAAATGCAGTACCTCCTTCAGTAAACTTTTGTTCATAAGGTTTGATACCATTTAAAGTTTCAAAGATACCCATAGCCGCAAATTCATCGTCGGCAGTTGGATGGATTGACGTTCCTTCTGCAAGATTGTAAATATGTAATTGATGAATATTTTCTTTTTTACAACGCAAAGATAATTTCATGAGAAAATTTCTTTGAGCAACATTGGATCCTATAAAGTCTTTGACTTCATGTCTAGGTATGTTTGTTTCTGTAATGATCCATTCTTTCTTAGGATACTGTTTACCTGTATATCCATAACTGTGTAGAACATCGCGAAATTCATTTCTGAGATCAATTACACCCTGGACGGCTTTATCAGAATGCCGATAATATTCAAAGCCTCCAATTTTGTTGCTCCATTTTCTTAAGCTGCCATCAATGTGCGGGTAAGAATGATAACTCATGACATCAAAATAGGCCCCTCCACCCAATGGGTATTTTTCAGTATCAACTTTTCCATCATCTGGATTATCTGTGTTTCTCATAACGGCATCAAGAAAACTAGGATGGCCCAATCCTCCGATAGCCACATAAGCTTCTGGATCAATTTCTTTGATAACGGCATAGGCTATTCTCAAGGTTCTGATGTAATGAAAGATAGGAGCCCTCATTTTATATTCGCATGGGTCCGGATTGTTTTCCCACCAATTTCCTTCTTGACCTGGCAATGCATCTGAGTGTCCTTTAAAATCTCTGTCTCCAAGATCTGGTTCATTCCAGACTTCCCAGATCTTTACATAGTCCTTATATTGACTCACCGTTTTGTAAACAAATAAAGCAAAGTAATTTTCATCATTTACTGGGGTGCCATTTTCGCCATTGTCCCAAATAGGTTCGTAGAGATTTGCAAAATGTCTGGACTTATCTTGACCGGGACAATAGACGGTTTGTTCCCTATGCGTTTCCGATGGCTCACCTATAAAACAAGTGATATCTTTGTAGCCTAATTTTAGATAATGTTCAAAAGTTTTGACGCGAACATCATATCCCCATTGTTCTAAAAAGTGACCGAATAGTGCAGGTCGTATCGTTTCCATCCCAGCTCCACTTAAATAAATCTCACCATTTCCTCTTGCTATGTCGGCTAGTTGTTCGTCTGACCAATTAGGAAAATATCCCATGTTGGTTCCAAAAAAAGCCTGCCCTTCATATTTTGGAATATGATCATTGGCAGTTTTGCCATTTTGACAAAAGAGAATTAGAGGAATTAAAAGGAATAGTATAATTAACGATACGGATTTGAACATGGATACCATTTTAATAAAAAACAAAACTAACACCTAAAATCCGACATCTGACATCTGACATCCGACATCTAACACAACGATCACCGAACATACTTTATTTCTCCTCCAACAACTGTCATCGTAACTTTAGCATCCAAGATCTCTTTTTCGGAACAAGTCATAAGGTTTTTATCGAGCAGGATGATATCAGCAAGTTTTCCAACTTTGATAGAGCCTTTACTATTTTCTTCAAATGCCGCATAAGCATTGTCTAAAGTGTATGATTTTATTGCTTCTGCTCTGCTCATTTTTTGTTCCGTAAAAAACGCTAGATCGTTGTCTTTTCGCTTTCTTGTTACGGCCGCATAGATGCAATCTAAAGGACTTATATCCTCTACAGGCACATCTGTCCCATTTGCTATTCTTGCGCCTGAATCAAGCAAAGATCTCCAAGCATATGCCCCTTCTTTTGAACGCTTTTCTCCTAGTCGTTTTTCAACAAATGGGGCATCAGAAGTACAGTGCACTGCTTGCATAGAGGCTATAACTCCAAGTTCGCTAAATCTACCAATGTCGGCTGGGTTTAAATGTTGCGCATGCTCAATTCTCCAACGAGAACCTTCTGCATATCCTTTTTTAGGCATGTGAGCTTCAAACATATCAAGAACGACTCTATTGGCCCGATCTCCGATAGAATGAACACACATTTGTAAGTCTTTTTGTTTCGCTAGTTTTGCGATTTTTACGACATCTTTTAAGGAAGTGGTGTTCTGACCTTCAAAACCAGGCTTGTCATGGTATGGCTTTAATAACCAGGCGCCAAAGGAACCTAGAGCACCATCCACCTCGGATTTGATGGCTCTACAAGTGAAGAAATTGTTTCCAGCGCCGATGATTGGATAAGGACTTAAATTGCTTTCAATGTCTTCATGTGATTCACGAATCATTGCCCAAAGTCGAATGTCCAAATCCCCGGCCTCGGCAAGTGTTTTGTAGTCATTGAGTTCTTTGAAGGTAGAGCCCGCATCTTGAAAAGAAGTCACTCCTTGCTGTAAGCATAATTCTTGAGCTAGATTGATTCCTTTTAGCCACAAAGCATAGGTTTCTTCTTTTGAAATACTTTCTTCATAGCTATTGAAAGCTTCTCTAAATGGTTTCATTGCCCTTTCTTCAAACACACCAATAGCCTGACCAGCATTGTCCCTAATTATTTTTCCGCCAATAGGGTCTGGAGTTTCTTTAGAAATTCCGACTGCATTCATTGCTTTTTCATTTGCAAATAAGGAATGTCCTGATGCATGAAATAGAATAACAGGATTGTCTGCCGTCAGTTTGCTCAATTCGTCATGATACGGATAACCATGAACATGTTCTTGAAGTGGAGTATCCCATTTTTCTTGATGCCAGCCTCTTCCTTTTAACCAGGCCCCTTTTTTTGTTTCACCAACTTTAGATTTGACCATTGACAATACTTCCTCCCAGTTCTTGGTGTTCAATAAATTTAAATTGATCAAGCTGTTTCCCATGCCAGTAAAATGACCATGACCTTCAATAAAGCCAGGCATTAAAAATTGACCTTTTGCATCTATTATTTTTGTATTCGATCCCTTGGCGGAAAGTACAGATTTATTGTCTCCAATAGCGAGAATAAAACCATCCTTGATTGCTAAGGCTTGTGCATTACCTTGTTCTTCTTCTACTGTGTAAATATTTGCTGAATGGAAAATTAGATCTGGCCCTACTTCCTCTTTACAAGAAATAAGACTTAAAATATAAAGGAATATCAAAGTTATAATCTGTGTTGATTTCATCTTATGTTGTTCTTCTACGAAGATAACACAAGTACCCACAAGTTTCTATGCTTATCTCATCAAAGTGATATCTCCTTCTTCAAAAATGATTTCTCCTGTACGGAGTTCTATTTCTGCATAGTATACATAAATACCTGCAGGATATTGATTTCCTTTCTTTTTACCATTCCAGCCGTCTTGAACAGCATTAGGTGCAATGTTTAAACCTAGGAAAACTTGAGATCCCCATCTATCAAATATGGCTAATCTCTGAATGTTGACAACATCCTCTCCGGAATAAATCGTAAATCCATCATTAAAACCATCTTCATTAGGTGAAAAGGCGGTAGGGATGTAATAGTCAAAATCCCTATATACAAAGAAGGTTATTAGTGCAGTTGCACTACATCCATCGACACTCCAAGCTTGTACCTCATATACTGCCGTATGCTCTGGACTGGCGATCGGATCAATACAATCATAGCAACTTAGACCGTCAACTTGAGACCAAGCAATAGAATCAACATCAAAGTTTGTTTGAAGTGAAATTTGATAATCTTCTCCCAAGTCTATTTCTACTGTTCCTGGAGCTTGTAAATTTAAATCTGTGTTTTCTTCAATGATGACTTCTTCAGAATATTGACAAGAATTAGCATCTATAAAATTTAAGATGTACGAACCAGGACTTAGATTATTATAAGCAACTGGTGTTTGTATGGTACTTAGTGGTACTTCTTCATCGTTTATAGACATCATGTAGCTTCCAGCTCCTCCTTGAATATCTGTTACTGTTATACTTCCTGTAGCTAGGCTCAAACAGCCCGGATTTTGGAGATCATAAGCAACACTTATTTGTTCTGGCTCCTCTAAGTTTATTTCTGCCATGCTTTCGCATCCTGTTTCATCTGTTACGGTAAGTGTATAGGAGCCAGGAATTAAATTGCTTAATGAGGAATCTGTTGAACCATTCGACCAGTTATATGTCAAATCTCCAATACCGTCATTTTCAAAAACAACATCAATAAAACCATCTGCAGCGCCTTCGCAACTGACTTGAAAACCATTGTAATTAGAAGACATCAACTCTATGCTCAGCTCACTTACTTCAATTGAAACTGCTGCTTGTGTATTTAATTCAGGACAATCTATTCCAGAAACTTGACTGATGCTATAACTTGTATTGGCATCTACAAATTCTGAAAAACTAAATCCGTCAAGGACATTATTGAATGCTGCCACTGTTCCGTCGGACTTGCTTATTTCAATGACAATGCTTTCTGTAGATGGAAAATTTACTGTAATAAAAACTTCTTCACCTTGACAGATTTTGTCAGGACTCGCACTTAAACTAATTGGAATTCCTGTAAAACTTAATTCTACAAATACTACGGAATCACAACCAGAACTATTGGCTCCAAGTAAACTTACAGAACCTGTAGGAAATGCTTCATTAAAGATTGTACCATCTATGTTCAATTCAAAATCATCTCCAGTGCAAAACATTTCTTCAATTATAGAAGTAGTCGGACTTCCATAATTAATAGAAACCATAAAAGTAGAATCACAACCAGTACTACTTGGCAAGGATACCATACCTGCTGGTTGACTGATGTTGAAAATTTGCCCGTCTCCGAAATCAAGCATGAATCCAGGTTCACATGTTTGATATTCTAAATCCACTCCCTCGACAACTCCGTTAAAATCAATGTTGACCATAAAGGTAGAGTCACAACCTTCAGAGGAAGTCAAAGTAACTTGTCCATTCGGATTGCTGCTATCAAAAACTTGCCCGTTGCCAAAATCAAGAGAGAATGCAGCGTCGCAAGTTTGCTCGTTGATGTCTTGCCCCTGCACATCTGCACTAAAGTCGATACTGACCATAAAGGTAGAGTCACAGCCTTCGCTAGATGTCAAAGTAACTTGTCCATTCGGATTGCTGCTATCAAAAATTTGTCCGTTCCCAAAATCAAGGGAGAAGTTAGCATCACAAGTTTGTTCAATTACATCTGTTCCTTGAACATCTGTACTAAAGTCAATACTAACCATAAAGGTAGAGTCACAACCCTCGCTCGAAGTCAAGGTAACTTGCCCATTCGGATTGCTATTGTCAAAGACTTGGCCATTGCCAAAATCAAGAGAGAAGTCGTTGTCGCAAGTTTGTTCACTCACATCTTGTCCTTGTATGTCTCCGCTAAAATTGATGCTGACCATAAAGGTAGAATCGCAACCTTCGCTAGAAGTAAGGATGACTTGCCCATTCGGATTGCTATTGTCAAAGACTTGTCCATCACCAAAATCAAGAGAGAAGTTGGGGTCGCAAGTTTGTTCGTTAATATCTTGCCCTTGTACATCACTGCTGAAATCTATGGTTACCAAAAAGGTAGAATCGCAACCTTCAGATGTAACAAGCGACACATCTCCAGAAGAATTATTTTGATCAAACACTTGCCCGTCGCCAAAATCTACAGAAAAGTTTGGGTCACAAGTGTTGATGTGTACGGGCAAGATATCAATGAGGAAACTGAACTCAATGTTGACCATAAAAGTAGAATCACAACCTTCAGAAGAGGTCAGAGAAACTAGTCCGGAAGGATTGCTTTGGTCGAAAATTTGCCCATTGCCAAAATCAAGGGAGAAATTAGGATCACAAGTTTCCTCACTAATATCTTGCCCAGTGACAGCAGCAGAAAATTCAATGTTCACCATAAAAGTAGAATCACAACCTTCGCTAGAAGTCAAAGTAACTTGTCCATTCGGATTGCTATTGTCAAAGACTTGTCCATTACCAAAATCAAGAGAAAAGTTGGCGTCACAAGTTTGTTCGTTTACATCAATTCCTTGTATGTCATTCCTAAAGTCAATACTAACCAAAAAGATAGAATCACAACCATCACTAGCGGTCAATATAACTTGTCCAGACGGGTTGCTATTATCAAAAATTTGTCCATTGCCAAAGTCAAGGGAGAAGTTAGCATCGCAAGTTTGTTCATTTATATCTGGTCCTTGAGCAGGTACGTCTCCACTAAAGTCGATGTTCACCATAAAGGTAGAATCACAGCCTTCGCTAGAAGTTAAGGTAACTAGTCCAGAAGGATTGCCAACGTCAAAAATTTGTCCATTGCCATAATCAAGGAAGAAGTCTGTGTCACATGTTCGTTCGATCACATCTATTCCTTGCACGTCATCCCTAAAATCAATATTCACCATAAAGGTAGAATCACAGCCTTCACTAGAAGTCAAAGTAACTTGTCCATTTGGATTGCTATTGTCAAAAATTTGTCCGTTGCCAAAATCAAGAGAGAAGTTAGCGTCACAAGTTTGTTCGTTGATATCTTGCCCAGTTACATCTGCATTAAAATCAATATTTACCATAAAGGTAGAATCACAACCTTCAGAGGAAGTCAAAGTAACTTGTCCATT
>CALIIW010000223.1 GCA_938018185.1 uncultured Saprospiraceae bacterium | reverse complement strand
TCCAAATCTAAACCTCCATTGTTAGGTCCATCAGCATTAGAAACCAATCTTCCCTCAAAAGTAGCATCCAAAGGAGTTGTAGTTACAGCCTCATTGATTGTTGCTAATAAATTTGCCGTTTGACCGTCTTCAGCAGCTAATTCTATTGTATAGCTATGTGAACCACCTTGTGCTTTTATTAGTATTTGAAAAAAGCCATTCTCTTGGTGTACAGCATCAAGTAGTTGTGGATTAGTTTCGAAGTTTCTTATTGTACCATCCAAATTGTAATCATAACCTAGTCTTGATAAATCAGTCATAGAGAAACCATCTTCTAATACTTTAACTTCAGTTAAAAGAGAACCTCCTTGGCTTACATTTACATCAAATGCTACCCATGAACCAGCATCACTTGTTCTTGTACCATCACCAGTAATTAATGAAATTTCCGGTGGAAGACCAGCAGCTGCATCTTGTACTTCAATCGTTATATTAACATTTCCAAGTTCTTGGTTATCATCTCTTACATCAAAATCATATCTGTAAAAGCCTGGATCAGTAGGACCAGTAATAGTAATTTCCCAAGTAATTCCGTTTTTGTCATCTCCAGTGATAACTTGAGGATTATTGACAACAGAAATATCAAGAATTGTAATTCTAGAAGACTCTAAAGTTGCATTCTCTTCGAATATCTCTATGCTATTCAATAAGGCCACATCAGGAATGGCATCCAACTTAACACTAAATGTTTCGCCTGGAGCGATTACTGCATCAAAGTCAACAAAGCCTTCTTCTGCCAATAGGTCAACAAATGGACCGCCTGTTGAAGTACCAGGATTCGGATCATTTGGATCCTCACAAGATTGGGTCAAGAAAATTGACATGGATAGTATCCCAAAGATAAATATTTGAAATCTTTTCATGATTTAAGGTTTTAATAGTTTAATTATTTTAAAAGAATTTTGACAATTTATATACAAGCTTAAACGAAGCAGTTTCTGATATGCTGCCGTTTCGCTATCTTAATTAATCGTTAAGGTCGGAGGTGATTCGAGGAATTGTGGCACAAAGGTAATAATTCTAGGAGATTTTCAAAAAGAATGGCGGATAACAAGTTAAGAGAGTTCATAACTACACGGTTAAATGAATAATTATATTTGTTGATCCGCCACCTTTACTTAGTGTATAATTTGTCTGTATTATAATTCTAAAAATAATAGATGCTGATTAGCTAAAGTCCTACCAGAAAGTTAAAGTGGATTTTATTAAGAGTATTTAACTTGAATGGATTAAAATCTTTTTACTTGTTAAGAGAAATAACATTTTTTTACAGCTATTTTTGGAGAATGGCGTAAAATTGAACTAAAATTGTTTGCCAATTTGTAATGTCAAGACTAATAATTTGAAGCAAAAAAAATTTATAGACCCAAAAGCAGCAGATAAATTTCTAAAAAAAAGCAGGACCAAGCTCCAGCCTTCAGAATTATTAAGCGAACTAGAAAAGGGCAATAAGATCTACTTGAGCAAAGCAATTACTTTAAGCGAAAGCAGAATACCTGAAGATCACAAGATCATAAACGACATTCTTTCAAAAATCAATCATAGCAAAAAAAAGACACTTCGTATTGGTATCACAGGATCGCCAGGAGTAGGCAAAAGCACCTTCATAGAGACTCTAGGAGAATATCTTACCAGCAAAAAGCTAAAAATTGCAGTCTTAGCAGTAGATCCATCAAGTATGTTGACTAAAGGATCCATACTAGGAGACAAAACAAGAATGGAAAAATTGAGTAAAAACGATCTAGCCTTTATAAGACCTTCTGCTGCAGGTGCGCAATTAGGTGGAGTGGCCAAAAGAACAAAAGAATCGGTCTTGCTTTGTGAACTGGCTGGATTCGACATTATTATAATTGAAACAGTAGGTATCGGTCAATCTGAAGTCATGGTGAAGGACATGACTGATGTTTTCTTATTATTGCTTCAACCAGGTGCTGGTGATGAATTACAAGGTATTAAAAAAGGCGTTGTTGAGTTGGCAGACCTTTTAGTTGTCAATAAAATGGATGGTGATAAAATTGATCTTGCAAAAAAAACAAAAGGGGCTTATTCTTCTGCCATTCATTTATTCCTAAAAAATAAAAATGACTGGCAAGCTAAAGTTTTAGCATGCTCTGCATTAGAAAATGAAAATATAGAGCCCATTTGGCAAGCAATCAAAGAATTTGAAAAGCATCAAAAAACTTATAAACAATTTGATCAAAATCGAATCCAACAAAATCTCAAGTATTTTAGAGTGACCATTCGAGAAAACTTGTTTCATTCTATTATAGAGAAACTAAATCTCCAAAAGGAATGTGATAAAATGGAAGACCAAATTAAAAAAGGTAGTTTATCTTCTTTTAAAGCTATTCAAAAATTAAGCTCTTTACTACTTGGTAAAATCAATGTTTAAAAAATTATAGTAACATATTTACGTAAAACCTAAAAGATTTTTACATTTGCTACTAGAAAGGGACAAATGTAATCCCTTGAGCAATTTTACCTTTCACAATTCCATTCCCGATTCATCAATATTATAACTGAACGGGATAGAATTTTAAAATTCTATCCTTTTTTTGTTGAAGTTATTAACATTAATTGAAGTTGTTAACAATCCAATGTTAGGAACTGTTTTAAAATGTTAACACTTTAAATGTGAGAATCTTCCTAATAAATTATTTTGATTTTCTACCTTTGTTGAGAATTCAGCCAATTATAGACCCTCCACAAAACACTCCAATTGTATAAAGGCTGGTTTTTTATTCATCCATAAATCGATTTCGAAATTCATTTCGAAGACGCAGTAAATTATGATAGCGTCAAATAAACAAAAAATTAAAAGGCAAGAAATCGATGAAATTTCTCATCGGAAGAATAATGTATCTGATTACATGAAAAATAAAACACTATCAAACATCTATTTAAGTCTGATATTTATATTTTCTATCTTCTGGATAGGGTTTATTGGGATGGACTACTTTCAAAAACATCCAAATTATCTTATAAATATTAAGGCCTTCAGTTTTTATGGAACACTAGCTTTCGTCCTCCTTGTTTGCTTGGGGATTGCGTTTGTCTATACCAAATTTCCTAAAAAAATAGCTGCCTTATCGCGTGGTCTATCCATTTATCTGCTTGTTCTATTCTTAATCAGTGTAACTTTCATTTCAGCAAATATTGCAGCGGCAGATCTTATGAATACCGCTGGACTATCCTTTCTGGGATTATTACAAATGCAAGGCCTATTTATAAAAGTCAGCTTTTTCTTATTTAGCATAATATTAAGCTGTTATGCTGCTGGCAATTTGTTTTGCAATGTCTTAAATGTAAATTTTACAGATAGATCTAAAAATATCATTGAAATTGCCATAGGGATAATGTTAGTCGTAATGATTTCCTTTTTAATTGGAGCACTTAAAGGTTTGTATTGGTATGTGCTTGGACCAGTGCTTCTTTTGATCATTGGTATAAATTGGAAGCAAAGTCTTGAATTCTCAAAAAAAATATTTTGGAATAAAATTAAAGGCTCGAAAAAGTTGAATCTTCTTGGAGTATTTTGTTTTCTTTTTCTTTCCTATATAATAGGCATGAATCTATTACAAAACCTTACTCCATGGCCTAAAGGTTGGGATTCCCTTTCATTGTACGTCAATCTGCCAAACTTAATTCATGATCATCACGCATTGGTAAAGGGATTTCAACCTTACAACTGGTCTTTATTTATGTCCTTTGGTTTGATACTTTTTAATAGTATAGAAACGACATTATCCTTGGCGTTTATGGGTGGCGTTTTCTGTTTGTTTGCTATGTATCCAATTGCAAGAGGCACTCTAAAATTGGATGTGAATTACAGTATCATGGCCCTATTGACATTTTACCTTATTCCGACCATTGGGTTCCAATCTTTTTTAGAACAAAAGGTTGATCTAGGCTTACTCTTTATCATTTTGATCATTGTAAACATCATCTTAATTTGGTCCAAGAATAAACATAAAGAGTTAAACAGTCTTGAACCTATTGATGAAAGAATAGAAGCAATCCCTTCTCTCAAGAATTATGATACACTCTATTTAATTATTGCTGGTCTATTGACTGGATTTGCATTTGGTATCAAGTTGACTACCTTATTTTCCTTTTTTGGAATCATTGGAATCATTTGGTATTTAAACTTAGGGGCCATTGCTTTTTTAGGCATTGCATTACTTTCTATTTTTGGAATATTATTGGTAAAGCTGGATGACATGAGTGGTATGAGGCAATATCATTTGAGTGCTGATGTTGTCCAATGGACTTTATTATTGGTTGGAGCGGGACTTATCCTTTTTGTTTCTTTCAACAACAGAAAAGGATTATTCAATTGTATAAAACAGTCTGTAATATATGGTTCCTTTTTTGTACTGACCACTATACCATGGTTGGGTAAAAACTATATCGATGCAGGCAAAAAATTATCGTTCAACTATTTGATGAATGGCAAGTCAAAAGCTCCAGTCTACAATGCCAATACATTTGATTTAAACCATCAAAAAACTTTGAAGAATGGACAATAGAAAAATATCAAATTCTAATAAAAGTTTTTTGAAAGTTGCCATCTTATTGATCGCTATTGCTGGGGTATTTTTCTTGTTACCCTCTATGGCTGCAAAAGATAAAAAGGAAACCATCGGCCAATCCTCCGTTAGAGAGGAAATTCAGCGGTACATGGGCTATGAACCTTTATTGCAAAGGTATTTGAGTCTACCATATGATACTTCTATAAATTCAAATGTAAGTGGAGCCTTCGTAGATATTAGTTTTTTGGTCTTGGCTCTATTACCAATCCTTTTCTTATTTGGCTTTAGAACGAAACCACTCTTAGGAATTTCCACCATGTTTTTATTTGCTCTGGTTTTCTTGATTTCCATTTCCAATGGATCCCTTTTCACACAAATGGGAACTGTCGGCATTGAACAATTTAAAACTTTAGAGTCTAATTTAAAGCAAGAATCAATTATCAGCAAAGCATATCAAAATATTGCATTCATAACACAACCCCTAAATAGACTTATTGGTAATTTCTCTTCCAACCAAGATCATGTTACCTACCCTATTATGATCTTACTTTTTATCTCTGGTTTTTTTGTTCTAAGAAATAGGATTTCAGATCTATCCATCAAAACCAAATCGCTGATTCTTTTTACTTTCTTCTTTTCCTTCTTATGGGTTTTACTAACTGCAGGAATTGTATGGTATGGTTATCCGATCATTGCCATTTCTATACTTTTAATATTTAGTGGCTTATTCAAGAAAAGACCTGAAACAGATTTGTTTCAAAAGTCTGCATCAGCACTGGGGCTAGGTGTATTAGGGGTATTTATTTTTGTATCTACAATATATAGATTTTCAAATTATCAGACATATACCAATCCTCAACTATCTAAGTTGATGTTTGATTTAGGAGAGATAAATTATCAATCTGGCAAATCAAATACTAAACAGGTGTTTGATGGTTTTTTCCCAGGTGGTGGTTGGGAAGCCATTCAGCAAATTAACCAGGAAGAAAAATCATTGGTTTACAGAGTCGGCACTGTATTTCCATATTTTATAGAAAAGAATGATGAAAGGGTTTTATTAGATAATCAATTAGGAATTTTTTATCAATTAAATAAAAGATATCCGAAAAAAGAATTGCTTGCAAGCGTCTTAAAAGCAAATGGCTACAAATACATTCTTGTAGATCTAAATACCCATACAATAGATAAAACTCCAGAACGCACACTTGAAAATAAGTTTAAGGACTTTATGAATTTTTGTATTCAAAATCAAAATTTGAAGTTATTGGCTACCAATAGAATGATAGATGCCTCAAACGATCCTCAAAAACCGCAATATGCTTATCGGGTGTATGGAAATATTGTTCCAAACAAGCAGGGGACATATGCTATTTATGAGATCATTTAGGAATATGGCTATTCCTGCCATTAGCTTTTGACTTTTTGCCCTTGGCCAAACATCCTTCTTTTTCAGGCATTGTAAATACTAAAGCTTTGATCATTTTTTGTTCACTTAAAAAGTGTTTCCCATCCAATATGGTTTTGGGCTAATGGCCAAAAGCAAATAGCTTATAGCCCAATAGCAATAGCTATTGTTAAATCCTTGCCTATCCCACTTCTAATGAGTAATTTCACGCTTTATTCCATCCACTACATATTATACTATCAAAATGTCCTTAAAAAAGATCAAATCAGCTCTAATTTCTGTTTTTCATAAGACTGGATTGGAGGATATAGCAAAAGAATTGCACAAACAGGGAGTTATTATCTACTCTACAGGAGGAACTCAAAAATTTATTGAGTCATTAGATATTCCAGTAAAGGCAGTAGAGACTCTAACTTCTTATCCTTCTATATTGGATGGACGTGTCAAAACTTTGCACCCAAAAGTATTTGGTGGACTTTTGGCTAGAAG
>CALIIW010000222.1 GCA_938018185.1 uncultured Saprospiraceae bacterium | reverse complement strand
TCGATCTGCCTTGATGGTGGCACCAAGTTTATCAGAAAAAGTTATCAAGCCGGCTTTGTCGTGCTTTTGTAAGACAACATTAGAAATAACAAGACTTGTATTAATGGCATAGTCCATTAAGCTTAAACCTTCGAAAGGCATGCGCATGTTTCTACTCTTATCTATAACACAGTAGACTTGCTGAGAGCGTTCGTCTTCGTATTGATTTACCATCAACTGAGCACGTCGCGAAGAGGCCTTCCAGTTTACTGATCTGTAATCATCTCCTGGTACATAGTTTTTTATCTGTTCGAATTCATAGCTATGTCCTATTCGCCTCATCTTCTTCAAGCCTTCAGTAGTTGCAATGCTACTCAAGGCCATGAGTTCGTATTTCTTCATCTGCATTATGGACGGGTAGACAGCCACCTCTGCTTCAGCTTTAATTGTGATTTTTCTTTTAATTAATCTCAAGAATGTTTCTACAAAAATGTGAACATCTCCAAATCCATAAGCTCCTCTTTCAAATGGCTTTAAAAAATAACTACGACTCAGTGCTTCTTTTGCTTTTAAATTCAAATCCAGTTCAAAATCTCTTTTTTGAAATTGTGCCGGCAGTTCATCAATGATATTCACAAACAAATCCTTGTCCGATTTATTTTCTAGATTTAGTGTCACTTTATTTTCATCTCCTAAAGAAAATACCTTTGGTATTATTCTTTTGCAATCGAAGCTTACATCCTTGCCAAAAACCAAAACATAGTCCACAAGACAAACAATAATCGCAATCACCAGAAGCAACTTCGCAATTAAGAAAAAAGGTGGAATAGCAAATGCTAAGGCAAAAAGTATAACCAAAATGCCAAAGACCACAAAAAACCGATCTGTCAAAAAGATGTTCTTCATGATTTTTTATCTAGGTACTTCGACTTTTTTTATCATTTCAGAAATAATCTCTCTTGACTCCACACCTTCCATTTCTCGCTCTGGAGAAAGTATGATCCTGTGGTTTAAAACTGGATAAGCAACATACTGTATATCTTCTGGCGTAACAAAATCTCTCCCTTCCATAGCTGCTATTGCTTTTGAGGCTTTCATTAATGCAAGCGATGCCCGAGGAGATGCTCCTAAGAATAAATCTCCATTGTTTCTTGTAGAATGCACAATTTCTGCAATGTAATCTAATAAAGAATCTTTGATCAAAACCTTCTCGATAATAGCTTGACACTTTTGTATTATGTCAGCAGTTATCACCGGATTAACTTGAGGCTTTTTATCCATTCTAAAATCATTCTTGAATTTTTGCAAGATGATCTTTTCCTCTTCTAGCTTTGGGTAATCAATATTGATCTTAAATAAAAAACGATCCAACTGAGCCTCTGGCAATTTATAAGTACCTTCTTGCTCTATAGGATTCTGAGTAGCAATTACAAAAAATGGCTGCGTCATTAAATAGGTGCTTCCATCAATGGTCACTTGGTATTCTTCCATAACCTCAAAGAGTGCCGCCTGTGTTTTGGCAGGAGCTCTATTGATCTCATCAATCAAAATAATGTTCGAAAATATAGGGCCCTTTTTAAATTCAAACTCAGAGTTCTTTACATTAAATACATTTGTACCCAATACATCCGTCGGCATCAAATCAGGTGTAAATTGTATTCTAGAAAACCCTGCACTCATTGCCTGTGCCATTAACTTTGCCGTCAAAGTTTTTGCAATACCCGGAACCCCTTCTATCAAGACATGTCCTCCAATAAAAATAGACGCCAAGAGTAAGTCCATCAATTCATCTTGGCCAACAATTATTTTTTTCAGCTCCGTTCTGAGATCATTAGAAGCTTTTGTAATTGCAGAAAGATCTAAGCGATTTACTCCCCAAGAGCTTTGCTGTTCCATTTGCTCTGACTGGGATTGTTCTTCTGCTTTTAGTTTATTATATTCCTCTAAATCCATAATCTTATTTTGATGCTATTTTTTCAAATTGATTTATTAATTGATAAAACTCAACCATCGTGTTTTCAGAAACGAAATCCGATTTCTCTATGTTCTGATTGTATTTTAAAATCTTGTTTATTAATTGCTCAGGCACTTCTGTTTTATTGGCCAGACCAGAAACAAAGGCTGTATCCAAAACTCTTGTCCTCACCCTATGCCTTTGTCTGATATCAGCTAGAAATAGTCTCATTTGCTCCTTACATAATTTTCGATTATCATTCTGTTGAAAATACATACTACCTATAGTAGAAATAAATTCTAAGGAAGTATTTTTATTCGACTCAGAAACTGGAATTATTCTTTGTGTTCTCTTTGCTCTAAAGACGACGTATAAGATCGCAAGCGAAAGTAATAAATACCAAGCCCATCTAAAAGCTGGTTTCTGCAAAACATATTTCATTGGCCCATCACTACTGATCTGATTGCGATTATTCATTCTCTGTCCGACCATTTTTGATACTCTATTAAAGTCATCCCACAATATATCTCCAGAGGCTAGATGGTTTTGAATGGCATTAACGTAAGGCAAATTTGCGTCCCTCATCAAATGCATATTTGTAAAGACAAGAGGACTTGTGTGAAAATAGAAAACACCATTTCCATAATTTTGCTTTACAAAATTTATCCTATTGTGGTGATCTCTTCCTATGCATATCATTTCACCTTCCTTATTACAAACTAAAGAATCTGGAATATAGGACCAAGAAATACTTCGATTCATAGAATCTCTGGAATGGTAAAAAATATTATCAGTTTTGACAAAGTCAAGATCCTCATGTTCCAAACTAAATATTAATGTATCATTGTAATAATCCTGATAATCATACCAATACCAATTTTCATGACAGGATACAAAAAGCTCATCCATCAACTTTTCAGAAATACTTTCACTTGAGATGAATGCAATATTACCTAGATCTACAAAATTAAGCATCGCTTTCACATCAAGACTATCAAGAAACAAGGCTGGCCCGATAAAAACATAATTCTGTTCAATAGCATCCTCTTCAAAAGTATTCTGGAGTTTTCCCTCAACATCCGTAAGCTTTCTGTCTTCCCTAATTAATAATTTCTTAAAAATTGAGGTCCCATACACATGATCTTCTTCTGCTTCAAAAGTAGGCTCCCAATAATATGCAGGCCCTTTGTCCCTTGAGGCAAAAAAGTATAATGCAAAACATAAAATTATTGCAGCTATGATTCCTAAAATTATTTTAGAATTCATGCTCCTTTGATTTTAATTTGACTAATCAAATCATTAAACTTTTTTTCTAAAATTTGAAAATCAGAATACTTTACTTCAAAATCTCCATACCAAGCTTTTTCATAAATATGAGCTGTCTCCTTAAAGTGTTTTCCAATAGGAAGGCTTCTTGTTTCTCTTATGTAATCTCGATTCGTTTTATCCTTTTTCCATTTAATGAACTTGTTTTTTGACAAATCTCTAATGGCAATTAAAAAGTATAGTCTTATAGCAACTTTATAATCGTTATCCTCGATCGCTTTTTTCAGAAAGGGTTCTATATCAGATTCCTCTAGATTGTCTTCTATCTTTTCTAGATCCATTGCTGTCACAGCGCCAATAATCTTTTTGCTCTTTGGCTTGAAAAGTTTTGCATCCCCAATCATGTGAAATAATACTGCAATGATTACTGCAATTAATGCAATGATAAATAATGCTTTAAAAACACCCGAGGCAAAGTCTCCCAAACCGTCGCTATCAATATTAGGAGTAACCGGGGCTTCTTTTTCTTTTTTAGTTATATAATCTTTACTAAAATCAATGCCCTTTCTTGCAGCTTCAATTTGCTTTGAAGAAAATTCTTCTATCTTATAATCTTCTTGAAAATAAGGATCAATATAAACTTCTTCATAATCCTCATCCAACACTACTGTATCTTGACATTGAACCTTTACTCCAGAAAACAAAATGAATCCTAGAATGATAGAAAAAAATATTTTATGTTTCTGAGTCGTCATTAGACTTCTTTTTCAATTCCTCTGATTCTATTCTTTACGCCTATATTTTGAATCTTTTCGTTTAATGAAATTGCTTCAAAAGTTTCTCTTTGACTATAATATAAAAAAGAAAAACCTATTAGCATCAAGACAAAAAGTAAATTTACAATAAGGTAACTAAAGAATATTTTCATGCTTGTGACAAAAGTATTTAATTCAGCCTGTTCAAGATTAACATTCATAGCAATCATCTCAAATAATAATCTAAAAACCTGCGTGTTGCTTATGGTATAAAAATAAATAGAAATTAAAAACAAGCTTAAAGACAAACCCATTGCTTTTCCAAAACCATTTAAAATAAATGTAAAAGAATTGAACAGGCACTGCAGCATATTTTCTTCTCCTTTAAAAACATCATACGACCAATAAAGTAAAACAGGGAAAGCAAATAAAGAAATAAA
>CALIIW010000221.1 GCA_938018185.1 uncultured Saprospiraceae bacterium | reverse complement strand
ACATGGGTATGATACAGTTGACCATCTCTAGTATTATTGATTCTAACTGAAACACGTGATTTACCATTAGCCAATTCGTCCAATTGAATTTCGGCATCTAAATTACTAGGATGTGTTCCTGTGTAAGCATATTCTTCAACCACTTGACCATTATTAAATCCATATTTAAAAAGAGCTCGCTCCAAACTGCTGTCTCGTTCCCTAGCAAATGGGGCAAGGATGAGATTTGTACTTAAATCCGTTATACTACCCTCTTGTAGAGGATCACGAACAACCAAGTATCCCTTATAATCTTCAATAAGAATATCATAAGAATGACCTACGATATTATTGAAAATACTTATTGTTTTAGTAATTGAAATGCTTTCGCCATTTCCTACCACAGTTTCATTTAAAATATTATCGCTTGGAAATTCATTAAAAAGCGTGGCTCCTTGCTCTATAGCATTATGAACACTCATTAAATAATTCTCACCTGCAATCGTATTGTTCAGAGTTACTTCCATCAAGGTCGTCCCATCTTCATTTTTAAGCAATCCTACTGAAACCGAAAAATTGGTTGGATGATCCCCTTCATACGCTGCTGATGGATCAGATTCACCATTATGAATGGTATAACTAAAAGTAGTTTTCTTAGGAATAAAAGTATCCAATTTAACACATGATTGGGCGGATAATATTAGAGAGAAAGCCAATATGCAAATATTTACATTTTTCATAAAATGCTTCGGTTTTATCATTGATTGTTAATTTAGGATAAAGTTGTTACTCAAACACCCTTGTTTAATCTAGTTAAAGTAGGCTAAGGTGTAAGGAATTAACACAATTTCCTTTAAACAAACAAGATAGAAATTAATTTTGGGAAGCTAGAATCATATTTCTTCAAGCAAACTCAAAATGCCTAATGCTGCAAGTAATAACTGACTGCACTAAGCACTTTGATCTTGTTTAACATTTAAGATCTTGCAACCATAAAACACTGTGTAACAACTTCAGAATTATCAATTGCAATTGAAATTACATAAGTTCCTGGCAATAAGTTGTTCACATCTAAGCGGGTAGATTCTCTGGATATTTTGTCTACTTTGCTCTTCATTACTTCTTGTCCCATTTGATTAAAAATGGTCACATTTGCTGATTTACCGATGTATTCTTTTAATTCTAATTGAACAAATTCATTTGCAGGGTTAGGAAATATTGAGATGCAACTTGGCTTAACAGATTGAAGTTTTTCTTTTACTATGGCTTCTTTGTCCAAAGCAATCTCTGTTTCTTCTAACTTTGTTACATCCTTGTATTCTATTTCTCCTTTCAAATACAAGAAAGTTTGTTTAGGGTATGTGTTTGCTGTAACTATTACTCTTTGATTCCTTTTTCCTTTTTTTCCTTTTGAATTAAACTCAACTTCAATTTCACTCATCTCTCCAGGCATGATTGGATCTTTTGGAAAGAAAGGAATGGTACATCCACAAGAACCTTTTGCGCTAAGTATAAGTAATGGAACGTCACTAGTATTTTTGAAAATAAATACGTGTGAGGCTATTTCTCCTTCTTGAATTTTTCCAAAACTAGCTTCCGTTTCTACAAATTCGATGATGGCTGGTTCTGGGTTTTCTATTGGTGTAGAAAGTTGCCCTATTGCAATTTGAGAAAAAAGAAAGATGCTTATTACTAGTGTAATTATACTTTTCATGGTATTTGTTTTTTATAGTTAATGACATATCAACTATAAGATGCGTTTTTTGAAAAAAAAGTATGTACGAGCTTGTTAATTTTTAGTGATTAACAACTTGTTTAAATATCATTAACAAGACAGGATGACTCTGGGAAGTGTAAAGAAGCTATGATTTAGATTCGTTAAATTCTTACTTTCCAATACAGAAATCCCTAAAAATACTATCTAATAAATCATCTGTAGAAATCTCACCCGTTATCAATCCTAAATGGTGCAGTGCTCTTCTAATGTCAAGTGCTACCAAATCAGAACTAGTTCCATTTGCTAAAGCAGCATTTACTTCTTTGAGACTTTGACTCGTATCAGTAAGAGCGGAAAGGTGTCTGGTATTGCTAACAATTGTTTTATCCAAAAGTCCAGGATCTTCAATCACTGTAGTATAAAGCTTTTCTTTCAAAAACTCTATATTCATTTGATTGATAGCAGAAGTGGTGATAAAATTTGATTCATCTACCAAGTGTCCTATATAATAGTCTTCTGGTTTTGTGTATGGATTCAGATCCATTTTATTTGCGACAACTAAAAGCTTGGGTTTAGATTTAGATTTTATGTTTTGTAATGTTAGGTACAAATGCTTTTCTAGTTCTGCAGGCTCCATCGCAAGGATGTCAAAAACATAAAGCAAAATTGCAGCGGATTCAATTTTCTCAAAAGCTCTAGCAACTCCAATGGATTCTATGTGATCAGAAGAATCTCTAAGACCTGCTGTATCTATGAGCCTAAATTGGATTCCTTTTATATTTAATGCCTCCTCTATGGTGTCGCGAGTTGTACCAGCGATCTTCGAGACAATAGCACGTTCTTCATTGAGCATAGCATTCAACAGGGTTGACTTGCCTGCATTTGGCTTACCGGCTATCACCGTCGAAACACCATTCTTCAAAACATTTCCGAGATGGAAGGAGTTTATCAACTTTTGAATCACTTCGGAAATCTCGTCAACTAATTTTTGCAAATGGGATCTATCCGCAAATTCCACATCTTCTTCTCCAAAATCCAACTCTAGTTCTAAGAGACTGGCAAACTTTATCAAACGTTTTCTCAGCTCCTTGATCTCTTCCGAAAAACCACCTCGCATTTGCTGCAAAGCCAATTGATGAGACATCTTTGAATCCGAAGCAATAAGATCAGCTACCGCCTCTGCTTGAGACAAATCCAACTGCCCATTCAAAAATGCCCGCATGGTAAACTCCCCTGCTTTGGCGTGGCTGACACCATTTCTTAAAAACAAAGCAATGATCTGTCTTACAATGTATGAGGAGCCATGACAAGATATCTCAATACTATCCTCTCTTGTGTAAGATCTTGGGGCACGAAACACGGTCGCCATACATTCATCTATCATTTCACCCGATTCATCTCTTATCTTCCCGTAATGAACAGTATGTCCTTCTACCTTAGTAAGGTTCTTACCAAAAAAGAACTTATCTACTATTTCGATTACGCTTGGCCCCGAAAGCCTTATGACTGCTATAGCACCTGCACCAGCAGCAGTACTCAGCGCTATAATGTTATTTGTATTTTGCAATTAATTTTCTTTTCTTAGATTGTAAATTTATATCAATTAAATCAAGTTTCTTTGAAAAACCTCTTTTTAATTATTATTTGCTCCATACTATTTTACTCCTGCCCTCCTCCACTAGTTGAGTCTGGAGTCTATCATAAAAAAATATGGAAATCCGAAACTGGTAGTAAATTGCCATATCGTATTATTTACCCTGAAGGTTTTAAACCAAATAAGTATGACTTATACCCCTTGGTCTTGTTTTTACATGGTGCTGGTGAACGAGGCAATGACAATAAAAGTCAGTTAAAACATATTGCTCCAAAATTTCTGGAAGAGGATTTCAAAAGAAACAATAAGGCCATCATCGTATTCCCTCAGTGTCCCAAAAAAGATTATTGGGTCAATATCGAAGAAAGATGGTCAAAAATAAATTCAAGCCTCCCTCCTACTCCAGCAATGGAAAATGTAATCTCTTTAATGGAGGACTTATATTCAAAACAGTACGTTGATCAAGATCAGATTTATGTTGCTGGTCTTTCAATGGGTGCTTTTGGCACCTTTGACTTACTCAGTAGAAAGCCAGAAATGTTTGCTGCCGCTATCGCAGTTTGCGGTGGCGCAGATCTTAGTAAAGTCCAAAATTATAAAGACATTCCAATCCAGATATTCCATGGCGCAAAAGATGAGGTTGTTCCTGTTAAACTTTCTCAAGATATCCATAGTGCGCTTAGTTCAATTGATGGTAAAAGTACATACACCGAATATCCTGAAGGTGGTCATTTAGTTTGGGATAAAGCTTTTAGTCAACCAGATTTGTTGGCTTGGCTATTTAAACAAAAGAAGAACAAATAAGAGGGCTGTTGCACAAGGTAAATTCTTTCATAAGTTCTTATATTTATCAAAAAAAAATCATGTCAAATATTTCTCCTTCAACTATAAAGTTCCTCAAGGATATAAAAAAGAACAATCACAAAGCTTGGTACGAAAAAAATAAACCTAGAAAAGAAGCTGCATATGAAGAAATGTGGGCCTTCTCAGAAGCGCTTCAAAATGAAATGAAAAAAGTGGATCAAATCGTGGAGGTCTCTCCTAAAAAAATGATCAAAAGAATTCATAGAGATGTTCGTTTTTCAAAAGACAAGACTCCATACAAAACATATATCATGGGTGGACTTGCCAGAGATACGGACTATTTAAGAGGAGGTTATTATTTCAAAATAGAACCTGGAAAATCTCATTTTGGTGGAGGATTTTACAGTCCTGAACCTAAAGATTTAAAATTGATTCGAGATCATATTGCCCAAGATCCAAAACGATTAAGAAAAATTCTGTCTTCTGCAAAGTGGAAAAATACATTTGGAGAATTATTGGGAGAACAAGTAAAAACTTCTCCAAAAGGTTTTGATAAAGATCACCCTGCAATAGATCTTTTGAGATTCAAGCAATATTATGGCATGAAGCTATTTACAGAGAAAGAAGTTTGTGCACCTGGTTTTTACAAAGAAGTCGTTAAGACTTGGAAAAATTTGAGACCTTGGTTTGATTATATGTCCGACTGCTTGACGCATGATTTGAATGGAACGCCGATTGTGTGAATTTGTTGATGGTTGTTCGAAATGTTTATTTGAACGAATGCTTGTTTGAACGAATGCTAGAATTTTCGAATTCTCTAAATGTTCAAATAACTGCGAGTATTTTCAAAACAGCCTCTTTCAGCGAAGCGCCAAAAGCTAAGACACCATCTTGGTGACCGGCCATAATAATGAGTCCGCTTTTCATATTTTCCTCTTTGATAACTTTCTGAATGGCAAATGCCATTTCGGGTGTACCGTATGGAACCTCCTCTGTAGTTGGTAATTTGTCAATAAATTTTTCCCAGAGATGATTGGAGTGTACATGTACTACGGCATTTATAGATTTTTCAGCTTGGTAAACAATTGCATGGCTTAATGATTCTGCAGATGCTTTTGTTAAACCATGACAATGCACTGCGTTTGCGATAAAATCATACTTTTCTACTATAGCATAATCCTTTCTTTCTAAGTCTGGATACTTTGCCGTTTGTGAACCAGTGATTAAAAATGTTTTATCCGTTTGGCGAAGGCTTACATTTCCATAGCCTACTCCTTCGGGATCTACTCCCAAAAGTAATTCACGCTTTAAATAAGCAGTCCAATTGTTTATCTCTTCTAAATCAATTTCTTCAGAAATCAATTTTTCTTCCCAAGTGCAATTAAATTTTATATACTCCATTAATTTCGTGCAAGTTTAAGTGTCAGTGTCAGTTTTATTTAATTTCAAAGAGTTTAAGGATTTCCTCTTCTTTAGCTCCACAAACACCAAGATTGGTTATTAATCCTGTGACAAATTTGGCTGGGGTAATGTCGAATCCTAGGTTTAAGGAAGGGCTAGCAATAGGGCTGATCCTTACTTTTTCAATTTTACCATTTAGCAAGCCTTGTACCATATCAACTTCTTCTTGGTTTCTTTCTTCAATCGGTATTTGTGCGCCATTATCTAATGACAAATCAAAAGTTGATAAAGGCAAAGCTACATAAAAAGGAACATCATTGTCATAAGCAGCTAGAGCTTTGAGGTATGTACCTATTTTGTTTGCCACGTCTCCGTTTCTTGCTGTTCGATCAGAACCGACAATTACTAAATCTACCTTTTTCTGCTGCATCAATAGCCCACCAAGATTGTCAACAATGACGGTGTGTGGAATTCCATGTTCGCCTAATTCGAAAGCAGTAATTCGGGCTCCTTGATTTCTAGGTCTCGTTTCGTCAACCCAAACATGAATGGGGATACCAGCATCATGTGCAAGATACATTGGAGCTGTTGCTGTTCCATAGTCAACACAAGCCAACCAACCTGCATTGCAATGTGTTAGTATTTGAACGGGACGATCTGGATTACGTTTATATGCCTCTTCTATAATCTTCAAGCCATATTCCCCTATAGATCTGCATTCTAAAATGCTTTCTGATTCAATTTTGGAAGCTTCTTCTAGAGCTATTTTTTGAGCTGATGAAAAGTCTTCTGCAATTTTATTCATGATTCTATCTACAGCCCATTCTAAATTTACGGCTGTAGGTCTTGCAGTTTTTAAATAACTAGCTATTTTAGTTAAATCTTCAAATGATTTAGATTTAATGCTGGCGAGATAGATTCCATAAGCAGCACATACACCAATTAAAGGCGCACCTCTTACATACATTTCATTGATTGCAGTAAAAACATCCTGTGGATTGTGGAGTTTTTTTATCACCAATTTATGAGGCAAGGCCCTCTGGTCAATGATTTGGCAGAATTCATCACCATTATTTATCCAGATTGAGTGAAAATGCTTGTTATTTACTTTCAAAATAAGAATAAAAAAAGCCGATCATTAGTTAAAATGATCAGCTTACATGTAGATTGTTTTATTTAATCAGTGCAATGATAGTAAAATATTTTCTAACGAAGAATTAAACTAGTCAATTAAGTAAGTGTTACATATAAAAATAGGTTTTACATGAAGATACTAATGGTTTGTTTGGGAAATATCTGTAGATCCCCTCTTGCTGAGGGTATTATGCAGAGAAAAATTGATAAATCGGGGCTTGATTGGTCTGTAGACTCAGCAGGAACAGGTGCTTGGCATGCAGGCGAAAAGCCAGATTCTAGATCGATTGAGGTGGCCAAAAAGAATGGTTTAAATATTAGCATGCAAAAGGCTCGTCAATTTCAATTGGAAGATTTTAAAAATTTCGATTTGATCTTAGCAATGGATAGTAGTAATTACTCTGATCTTGTAAATAAAACAAGCTTAGAATCAGAGAAATCTAAAGTGCGCATGATTATGAACTTTAAAGATCCTGGAAGGAACGAAAATGTTCCAGATCCCTATTGGAATGACAATGGCTTTGAAAACGTTTATGAAATGCTTGATGTGGCTTGCGAAAAATTTATAGAAGCGTACAAATAAGGT
>CALIIW010000220.1 GCA_938018185.1 uncultured Saprospiraceae bacterium | reverse complement strand
GATCCAATTATTGAATCATCTAATCCATTTTTACCTTCTACCTTCTTCTTTTCCTCCAAGAGGAAAGCGTCTCTTTGTATAGACAATTTTCCAATATCCTCTTTTATCTTTTCTCTTTCTGCTTTCTTCTGTTTGATAATCACTTCTAGTTCTTCATCAGACTTATTTTGATATTCCTTCTCCAAATACTTTTTATCTTTAAATACTTTTTCTTTTTTCGCTTCATAACCATCAACTAAATCCCATTCAGCGTTTTTATAATTTTTAGATGACTTAAATGAAATTCTATCCGCTGCATTTGCTTTACTATAACTTGAAGCATTATTATCTTGTCTAGCTTGATTCATTTTCTTTTCATTACCGTTTCTTGAATACGATAAATAGGTTTTGTTTAAATCAGCATTCAATCTTGCCAACTGATCATCATATGGAGAAGCAATGTAAACTGTTTGTTGATTGTGATCTATATTCATATACTCACCACCAGTTAGGTCCGCGCCTTCTTTCCAAAAAGAATTTATTCCTGATTGTAAATCTCCGCAAAAGATTGTGTTAACAACTATATCCTTTCCAACAGCAGCTTTGCAAGCTTTTTGAAAATCCATAGGGCCTTGAGTAAATGGTTCATTCCCTGCAATATAAATCAGCTTCAAATCATCTGCATTCATTCCCCAATCTAACTCCTCCACAGAATTGTATATTACTTGCCCACAATATTCCTCTCCACCATTGGTGGTTAAAGAAAATAGTTCTTGCGAAATAAAATCAATGTCTGTTGTAAATGGGGCGATTCTTCTTATTTCCAAATTATTTCTACCAACGGAAGTCTTACCATATTCATACAATGAAAGTATGATGTTAGGTGTTTCACCATTTTGCTGGCTGTTTGATAGTTCCTTCACGATTCTCCAAAGTTGAGATTTTGCTTGTTCAATTAAACCGCTCATAGAACCAGAGGTATCTAATAGGAGTGCGAGCTTTATACTACTTACATCCGGATTAATATCAAGAGGTAGTTCTTTTTGTGCACCAGTATTAATGACTTGTTTTGGCGTTATATTCTGAACTTGTTGCCTTGGCACATTTGATGGTTTTTTTGCATACATTTTCATAGCAAAAACAAGCATCAGAGACAATGAGATAGCAATCATAGTATTTTGAAATCTAGACGGAGTCATAATTGTTTAGTTTTAATGAATTAATAGATATTTCGTATCAAATTTGAGTGTAAACAATAGAAAATAAAAGTCTGCTTTTAGGAGCCTAACCAATCACTTGGTGAATGCTCCGCTTGAACTGGTAACTGCGTCATTAGTACTGATAAATTAAAAACAATGACAAACACATGAACTAAAACTACCGTATATTTAAGCTATGATTAGGTATTACTTGCTTTTAACGCTTCTTTCACTCTGCTTAGGATTTTCTTGTCCTAGCATAGTAAATGCTGCCTTCGTAACAAACTCTACAGGTGGCAATCCTTACAGCATCGCTAGATCTATATATAAGAAGGACATTAAAAGAGCTTTCGCTTTAATTGAAGATGAAATCAGATTAGCAAAGAAGGCAAAGGAATATTTCAAACTTGCCGAAGGCCATACTTTATTGGCAAGATTTAATGAATTTATCAATGAGGTAGAATCCGCAGAGGCAAACCTAGAAGAGGCATTGAGAAATTTGAAGTTAGAAAAACCTTGTAAAGATTGTCATAGGGAGATTCATGCAGAAATTTCTCTTGTAAAAGCGTATATAAATATTAGGAGTCAAAATAACGAAGCGGCCGCTGACTTATTCAAAAAAGCACAAAGCTCTGATAAGATCTTAATAAAATATCCAGCCATGGAAGGACAAGCGGATGCTGTCCTAGCACTTGGCAACTCCAATGAAGCCCGGAAGCTGTACGAAACCCTAATTCTTAAATATCAAGATTCTTATGATTATGAAACACAATCAAGATTAGCTTCGAAGAAGGCTACCTTATTAGCTAATTCTGGAAACATTGATGAGGCCGTAGACACTTACGCGGATGCCTTTGCTTCTAAAAGCAATTCTGCTGCAAATGGTAACTCTGATAAATATATGAAGGAAGCCAATAAAGCAATCATAAGCAATTCAAGAAAAAATGATTTAGACGTTGTTGAAGTTTCCAAGAAAACCATAGGCTCCTTGGAATCTAAAAAATTACCCGAAACTAAAATATTAAAAGAAAAAATAAACCTAACTGAACTACTAATAGAAGAAAAAAAGTTCTCGGAAGCGGAGAAAATGATAGAGGACTTACTTGTGTCTAAACACTTAGATGAAACTGATATGAATAAAGTATACGATCTAAAGTCTAAAGTATCTGCCAACAAGAAAGATTATAAAGAAGCATACGAAGATTTAAATAGAAAAAAAGCAAGCCCTACTTTTAAAAAGAAAGAAGACATTTACAAGAACATTGATATAGTTAGAAATCAATCTAAGTTTGAAATAGAATTAAAAGACATTGATCTAAAAGAAAAAGATACACAAATAAATAAAATAAAAGGCTTTTTCTTGTTTGCCATCATTGGTGGATTGATGCTACTGACATTGGCAGCACTTATATTTTCTTTTACCTTATGGAGAAATATCAAAGCTAAAAACAAGGCTAATCAAAAATTGGAATTAAAGTCCTTGAGGACTCAAATGAATCCTCATTTCATCTTTAATTCTATGAATTCTATCAATAATTTTATTAGTAAGAACGATGAGCGCGCAGCTAATAAATTCATCGCTGATTTTTCCAAATTGATCAGAAAGATCATGGATTTTTCTCAAAAGGAATTTATAAGCATTGAGGAAGAAATCGAATTACTAGACATTTATTTAAGATTGGAACAATCTAGATTTAGAGATAAATTCGAATATAGTTTTGAGAAAGACCCTAGCTTGAAAGACATTCAAATTGACATTCCTCCAATGCTAATCCAGCCATTTTTAGAAAATGCTATATGGCATGGTCTAAGATATAAAGAAGAAAAGGGATTCTTACAACTTAAAATAAATAAAAGCAGTAAGGGGATTTGTGTTGAAATAAGAGATAATGGTATCGGCCGCAAAAAATCTTTAGATTTAAAAACAAAAAACCAAAAACAGTATAAGAGTACAGGAATGACAAACATCAAAAAGAGAATTGATTTAATAAATGAGCTTTATAAATTAGATTACAAGTATTCAGTAACTGATGCGGAACCAAATAAAAGTGGAGACATAGGAACTATTGTTAAACTACACCTTGAAGGAACTGCTAAAATTGCAAAAGTATAAAGCAATGGAGAAACTACAATGCATTATAGTAGATGATGAACTTGATAGCAGAAACATCTTAGCTGATTACCTCACAAAGTATGTTAAGAATGTTGAAATTCTTGCAAGTTGCGAAAACATTGAAACTGCTGAGAGACAAATAAAATCTTTAAAACCCAAGCTCGTATTCTTAGATATAGAAATGCCTTTTGGAAATGGTTTTGATCTCATTGAAAAATTCACAAGTATAGATTTTGAAATTATTTTCATCACAGCTTTTAGCCAATATGCCATTCAAGCAATCAACCTCTCCGCTGTACATTACATCCTGAAACCCATTGATATAGATGAACTAATCATCGCAGTAAATAAAGCCCGAGAAAAGATTGATTCTAAAATAAATTTTGATCACACGAGCGTCCTGTTGGACAACTTGAACGATCTAAATCAAGAGAACAAAAAAGTAGTTCTTCCTTTGATTAATGGCTTTGAAGTTGTCAGAGTAGGAGAGATACTCTATTGTGAAGCAGAAGATAACTTCACATGTTTTCATTTTACATCTGGAAAGAAAGCACTCATCTGTCGCAATTTAAAGTTCTACGAACAGAATCTAGAAAACCTTGGTTTTTGCAGGATCCATAGATCGACTCTTGTCAATCTACAATTTGTAAAAAAATACATCAAAGGCAAGGGTGGCTCAGTCATTTTAGAAAATGAAAAGGAACTTCAAGTTTCTAATTCAAAGAAGCAAGATTTTTTAGACAAGTATAGGTAGCGGACACAATAGATGATTGTCCTTTTCAAATTTTTCTTAAAAAATTATAGACAAAGAAAATAAGTCCACAAGTGCTATAATGTTAATTATCATACTGCTCGTCCCAATTACATTCCTCATGAACTTATTGAACAATGCTTTGATTCATTCTTAAATTTCGCTTGTCCTTATAAGGAACCGAAGCGCAGTGGAACGGAGAAATCTTACAGATTACTTCATCTAATCGAATTACTTAATAAGTCTTTTTCATTTGAGGTGAAATTCTATTTTTTTACAAAAATTTCAGAAACATAAAATGATGTATGATCCCTCCACTCGCTTTGCTTCGGTCGGTGTGACAATTAATTGTATGATCAAAGTTGTCATAGATAAATCCTCACCAATGCTACGCTTGTATATTTAGTGTAATGAAAGAAAAGTAAAATTGTCTTTCCGCCTGCCCCTTTCCTCGGGGAGTGAAGCGCTAGCGAAATCGAGGAATCCAATTTGTTCGTTTGAATTAATTTCGACCGCAGCGGAGAAATCTTAGCCAATTTGATAGTAGAACAAATTACACAAAATATCTGGCCAAATTTTTCTTTTCCGTTACATTTCGTCAATTTACAACTTTTAAAAACTACTTGGATATTTCTTTAATTTTTTCCTAATTTGAGACCCATGGAAAGAGCATTTTACGAAGGAGAAACATTCAAGAACGAAAATTTCGAATCAGGGAAACTAGAATTTGGTGACTACGAAAACTGTGAGTTCATCGACTGCACTTTTAATAAGTTAAAATTGTCTAGATTCAGCTTTATAGATTGCCTATTTCAATCCTGTGATTTAAGTTTATGCAAGATAGATGATACTAACTTCAATGATGTTCACTTTGAAAAATGCAAGTTATTAGGTTTGAGATTTGAACAATGCAACAAGATCTTGATGAAAATAAGATTCACCAATTCTGACCTAGAACTGTGCACTTTTATTGAAATGGATTTGCAGTCGATAGATTTTGGAGCCTCTGACTTAAAAGAAGTAGATTTCACCTTAGCCAATTTACAAAAAGCGGATTTCAGAGGCTGTAATCTAGAGCGAGCAACATTTGTTCAATCCAATTTAGCAGCTGCAGATTTTAGAAATGCTACATCATTTAAAATTGATCCAGAAGACAACAAAATTAGAGGAGCAACATTTTCTCCCCACAATCTGCTAGGTTTATTATCAAAATTTGAAATTAAAGTAGAATAAATTATTGTTAATTTATTTCCTTTTGCTCCATTAGCTATCATTTTTACTGTTTTTATCTAATTTGCTAATGCAATGAAAGTAATTATCTAATATCAAATACAAATATTAAAGGAAAAGAAATTGATTTAAATGTAAGCACCTATAACGCTGGAATGTATTTATATCAAATATTGGGTGCTGTCCACAGTTATTCAGGAAAATTTATAGTAGATTAGTCTTAATTTCGGATTGGTTTTTATGCTTAAATTCAATTAAAGGCGATGTCATTTAATTCATTTGATTTCGCCATATTTCTTCCCTTGGTTTTTGTTTCCTATTGGCTTATTGCTAAATGGGGCATTAGAGTGCAAAATCTATTACTTGTAATTGCGAGTTTCATATTTTATGCCTCCTGGGATTGGAGATTTTGTTTCTTAATCTTAGCAAGCAGCTGCATAGATTTCTTATTAGGTCTAGCTTTAGGCAAACAAAAAAACAGCAAAAAACGAAAACTACTCCTTTGGACTAGCTTGGCTTCAAATTTAGGTATACTTGCCTTTTTTAAATACTGCAATTTCTTTTTGGAAAACTTTGTGAGCGTATTTAGCTTTTTTGGGCAAGAATTCAGCTTGGCATCTTTAGATATCATTTTGCCTGTTGGAATTAGTTTCTACACTTTTCAAACTTTGAGCTACACAATTGATGTCTACCGACAAAAAATTAAACCTAATGAAGATTTTATTTCTTTTTTAGCATTTGTAAGTTTCTTTCCGCAATTAGTCGCTGGTCCCATAGAACGCGCTAAGAATCTTCTGCCGCAGTTCCAAACTAAAAGAGTATTTAATCCTACGGAAGCTAGAGACGGATTGAGACAAATCTTATGGGGACTGTTTAAAAAAGTTGTCATAGCAGACAGCTGTGCAGTCATCGTAGAATATACTTTTACCAACAGCTACGAACTTTCAGGTTCAACTCTTTTACTAGCTGCCTTTTTATTTAGCATTCAAATTTACTGCGACTTTTCCGGATACTCTGATATGGCGATTGGTATCGCACGTCTATTTGGTTTTGATCTTATGAAAAATTTTGCCTTTCCATACTTTTCGAGGGATGTGGCTGAATTTTGGCGTCGGTGGCACATATCACTTACCTCCTGGTTTAAAGATTATGTCTACATTCCATTAGGTGGCAGCAGGGCTAGCAAGCTAAAGGTGCTAAGAAACGTTGTTGTAGTTTTTTTAGTTTCAGGCTTTTGGCATGGCGCTTCTTGGAATTATATTGCTTGGGGATTTGTCAATGCCTTACTTTTCATACCATTGTTCTTAAGTTCAAAAAACAGAAGTCAACTTGACAACATTGGAGATGATCCCAATAAGAATATCTTAAGAGAAACCATCAACATGAGTCTAACATTTATGTTGATTACTTTAACATGGATATTTTTCCGTGCTGACGACATCACTCATGCATTCCTTTATTTTCAAAACATGTTTAATTCCTCCTTATTTAGTATTCCTCAAGTAGAGAAAAAAGGAACTGCTCTCATGACAATGATTCTTATTTTATTTATGTTATTTGTTGAGTGGATAGGAAGACGAAATGAGTATGGCATTGAAAAATTATTATTAAAAAAATCCAAAAACATAAGATGGACTTACTATGCTTTTCTAGTATTCTTGATATTAATGTACGCTGAAACAAATGAAACTCCTTTTATTTATTTTCAATTTTAGAACTTTGTGAAAGAATTTATTCAAGATATAATTAAATTTTTCTGCTTTACCTTAATGGTGTACTTATTTCTCCTTATTGCCTGGGGTGAGCTATTTCCTTCTTTTATGAAAAAGAACTTATATTACAAACTAGGAGATACTGGCCATATGTTTACCAGATTTCAAGAAGCTAATACCAAACGGAATATTGACATACTATGTCTAGGTTCTTCGCTTAGTTACCGTGGTTTTGATACTAGAATATTCAAAGCTATGGATATTGAATGTTTTAATTTTGGATCTAGTTCTCAAACACCGATTCAATCACATTTACTTGCCAAAAGATATCTGAAGCAACTTAATCCCAAGCTAGTTCTTTTTCAAGTAGATCCAGAAGCTTTTTCAGCAGATGGAGTAGAGTCTTCTCTTGACATAATAGCGAATGAGCCAAACGATCGATACAGCTTCTTTATGACTTTAAAAATTTTAAATCTCAAAACAATCAATGCATTTATTTATGGTTGCTATAGAGATCTCTTCAACAGAAATAAAAAGTTTAATGAAGAGCAGGTTAAAAATGGTGACAGCTATATTAAAGGAGGCTTTGTAGAAAAGGAACTTGCATATGCTCAAAAGTCAAAAATTCCAAAGTATAATTTTGAATTTGATAAAAAACAAAAGAGTTCTTTTGAGGCTTTACTCAGATTATTTAAAGATCAAGGTACTGATTGCTATCTCATTTACCCACCAGTAACTTCTTATGCTTATAAATCATGTAGCAACATAGAAGTATTTGATTCGACAATGTACAGCTATGGCCATTTCTTAGATTTTAATCAGCAACTTGAACTTAGTGACAGTTTGGATTTTTATGATGGATATCATTTGAATCAAAATGGTGTTAATAAATTCAATAAAAGTTTATTAAAAATTATTGATTTTCAAAGCAATTAAACAAAAGTTAAAATATTTTTGATCTAAAATAAATTTTTAACTTTGCGCCCTGCAAATCAACACAAGAGCCCGATATTATTTATTCACTTTAAAATTTTACAATGGGATTATTTTCATTTATCAAAAACGCAGGCGCAAAATTATTTAAGAAAAAGGAAGTAGCTCCTGCAGTAGAAGCAACTGCATCAGGTCCAGTTATGACTGAGGAAGAATTAGAAATTGCTGCTTTAAGAGGGGAGGTAGCTAAATTAGGAATCAACATCAATGATTTAAATATCATCATGGGAAAATCCGTTTCAATCCACGGAGAAACTTTAACCACAGCAGATAGGGAAAAGATCATCTTAGCGATAGGAAATGTTGAAGGTATTTGTACCGTGGAAGATTACATTACGGTTACTAATCCTGAGCCTGAAGCTACTTTTTACACCGTACAGAAAGGGGATTCACTTTCATTAATTGCTAAATCACAATATGGGGATCCAATGAAGTACCCTTTAATATTTGAAGCAAATAAACCGATGCTGTCACACCCTGACAAAATCTATCCAGGGCAATCTTTGAGAATACCTCAATTGGTAGCTTAAGGAATTTATTCAACAATTATCTAGTTATCTATGACTACTAAGCTTCAAGAAGCTTAGCAGTCATATTTTTTGTTACTCTAAATAATCTGTTTAAAACTCATATCCCGCAGACAAGATTAATCGTTGTGCATTTTTGCTAAAAGCCAATTCCGTTCCATAAATTGTTATGTCTTCTCCAAATGTACTGAAATTACCTTCATATTTTAGATCGACATGTAACTTCCAAAAAGCAATACCTAAGCCCATTTGATAGCCCAAACGAAACTGATTCTCAATAGGTTCATTTATTATACCTTCTACAAAATCAATTTTATTATCGATATAGAAGTGACCAACTGGGCCAGCCATTATTCGTGCAGGGCCAATTTTGAATTTAACCAAGAGAGGGACATCTAGATTTTTATAACTCTGATTTATCACACGATCAAAGTTTGCTGGATCATCTTCCGATTTAAGAACAAAATCAATATCATCAGAATTAAATAATATTTCTGGTTGAATTATAAATGCGCCTAAATTGAATTGGCCATACAAGCCAAAATGGTAACCAATATTGGTATTTTTAACAGCATAGGAAAATTCTGATTGTGGTGAATTTGTCGAAACAAAACTGATGGTCTCATCTATTTGATAAGTATTGATTCCGGCCTTTATACCAAAATCAAATTGTGCCTGAAGATTTAAACTTAGAAGTCCAAGCACTAAGATTAGGACTGAATTTTTCATTTTATTTGGTTTTTTGCATAAAAAAATAAGTCGAGGTATATAAACCTCTTTAGATTAAAATCTGAATCCAATGGAAGCCAGCATTCTATTTTCATTTTTTGAAAAAGCTACTTCCTCACCAAAAAGAACAATATGAGATCCAAATTTATTTAGATTGCCTTCGTATTTAATATCAACTGTCAACTTCCACAAATCAAAGCTAAGTCCAGCTTGCCAACCTAAATCAAATTTTTCATGAAGAGAGTCATAAAAAACTTCTTTTGAAAGATCAGAGGCAGAGTTTAAAAACATGTGGCCAACCGCACCTCCTAAGATCCTGAGTTTGCCAAATTTTAATCCTAATAGTAGAGGAATATCAATACTTTGATAAGATTCATTTCCAATGGTATTAATGACATTCATATTATTTGAATCTTTCAAACTAAAATCAACATTATCTGAATTGTAGATAATTTCTGGTTGGATTGAAAACTTCTTAATATTGAATCTTGCAAAGATTCCTGCATGGTACCCAAATTGAGTTTCTCTTATAGAAAAATTATATTCCTGCATATCCTGAGGATCAATAATCTTAAGCGAAGCCATGCTATTATTCGAGCCGAATGTATTGACACCAAGCTTAACTCCAAAGTCAACTTGTGCAGAAAGTATGCTTGAAAAAAAAACTAAGTAAAAAACAAATCGAAATTTCATATTAAAATCTTTCTTTATCTATTAAACACAAAAGTAGATAATAGAATTTCCCTATATAAGCTTTTAACTTAACATTAATAATACAAGGAAATTATGCCCTTGCAAATTGCTAAAAATTATTGAATAATTCATCAAGGTAGAAATCACGGTTTTCCGCATTATATGCATCTTTACAACCATTTATCCCCGAGCGCATTATGCTAAGACAATTGCCATGCTGGTCCTCAGTTTCATCATGGTTACGTAATAAAACACAATGGCCAAGTTCATGAAAAACAATAAATTCGCGATATAAATTTGGTAATTCATTCCAGATTGTATTATCAATTCGAATTATTCTAGGTTGATTTGAGCTAAAAGTACAACTGCCAGCCACATGTTCTTGATCTATTTCAACAAAAACTCCCATAAGGTTCGCTTGTTCCAGATCTATTTGAATTCCTCTTATCCTAGCTTCATTTTCAAAGGACTCCCAATAAGGCCACAATTGCTGGTCTACATTCGCATATTGCTTGAAACTTTCAATAGACTCATTTGTTTCCAAAATAGGTTGTTCCTTTTGGCAGCTAATAAAGATAAGGGCAGTAAATAGAGGAAGAATAAGCAATAATTTACGCATGATGATGGATTTTATGTGGTTGCAATCGAAACTTTATCTCGATTTTTTAATTGTAAATCCTTTAGCGTATAGAAGAATCTTTAAATCAATTAGATAATAAATATTACCACAAAAACGGAATCCGCCTAAAATAAAGTATTTTAGCCGCTCGATTTATTCAAAAAATCTTATACCAAATATTGACCATGCTGATTAAAACAGCCGACTATTCTGCCAGTTACCCAGATATCCGAAAATGTCCTGTTTCGGATCTACCTGAGTATGCATTCATTGGAAGATCTAATGTTGGAAAATCTTCTTTGTTGAATATGGTAGTTGATCGCAAAAAACTCGCCTTGACCTCAGGGAAACCGGGTAAAACTCAGATGATCAATTATTTCATTATCAATAAAGAATGGTACCTGGTAGATTTACCAGGCTATGGGTACGCAAAGCTTTCAAAGACTAAAAGGATTGCTTTTAGAAAGATGATCGACAATTATTTACAAAAGAGAATGAATCTGCAATGCACATTTGTTTTAATTGATTGCAACATTTCTCCTCAAGAGATTGATATTGAATTCATAAATACCTTAGGAGAATTCCGTATTCCATTTGTTATAGTCTATACCAAAGCAGATAAGAGCAAACCGATTCAACTGGAGCAAAATATAAAAGCTTTTCAAGAGGCCTTATACGAGCATTGGAATGAATTGCCAAGACAATTTACAACTTCTGCAAATGAACGACAAGGGAAGGAGGAACTGCTTGAGTATATTGAAGAAATAAACCAAAATTATTTTAACTGGCAACAAAATAATGGTTAAACAATCAAATAACACTGCCTATTCCAGCGAGCATTTGTATGCTCCGATATTTCCAGACATAGAAGACTGGCCAATACACAAACAACTAAAAAACAGAAGCACTTTTATTCAGAACCTAGAGAGGCATGTTTTTCGAAAAATATCTAAGCTTAGTCAAGAAGAAAAGTACGACATACTAGCCAAAACGGTTTTTCAAGAAAGAATTAGGATTAAAGAAGAACCGTGGAAAGTTGATCCCCCAAACGACGCCTTATTCTGGAGCAAAGCCAGAAAAGCCCTGCTAAAGGTTGCTAATAACAAGGAAACCGAAGAGTCTATAAATATTATAGATGAGCAATTTAAGCTTATAATAAACAGGTACTCTGAAGAAATCGTAGGCACCTTCAAAATACCCACAGTGCTTTTTGCTAGAAAGTTCTTGAGATTCTTTTTCAACAAATTGTTGAACTCAGGCATCTGGTTTAGAAAAATTAGCTCTTTTGGATCCAAAGAATACAAAATAGAAAACAGAATCAAAGTAATAGGAGAGGTTGATCAAATCAGAAACCTGATGACTAAAGGAACAGTGGTTATGGTGCCTACCCATTTTAGCAACATTGATTCCCTGTTTGTAGGTTATTCTATGGATGCGATCTTAGGATTGCCTTCCTTTAGTTACGGCGCAGGTCTTAATCTTTTCAATAGTGGTTTTGCTGCTTACTACATGAATCGTCTTGGTGCTTATCGGGTAGATAGAAGAAAGAAAAATCCTATTTATCTGGAAACATTGAAAGGAACTTCAAAATTGTCTATAGAAAAAGGCGTAAATAATCTATTTTTTCCTGGTGGGACAAGATCTCGATCAGGTGCTTTAGAAAAAAGATTAAAAATGGGCCTACTTGGCTCAGCTGTAGAAGCACAAAGAGATTTAATATTAAAAGGGTCTAATGAAAAGATCTTTATTTTCCCTGTTGTGCTAGGATATCCTTTTGTTCTAGAAGCAAAATTTATGATAGACCAGCATTTGTCTAAAGAGGGCAAGGAACAATACATTAAAACAAAAGATCAATCTTACAGTTTTAGATCAATTTGCAAATTCATTTGGAATTTTCTTTCTAAGTCATCTGATCTAAACCTAACTATAGGAAAGCCAATTGATGTAATAGGAAATTTTGTTGATCGAGAAGGAAATAGTTTAGATGACAGAAAAAATGTACTCGATATTAAACAATACTTTACCAGCAATGATGTGATCAACGAAGATTCACAGAGAGATACGGAGTACACGAAAATACTTGCAGACAAAATCGTAGACAGGTATAAGGCGGAGAACTATATTATGAGTTCTCAACTGGTCGCCTTTGCAGGATTCCAAATACTTAAAGCCGAAAATCCTGGTTTGGACTTATATGGCATTTTGCGTTTACCACCAGAAGATTATAGTTTCTCAACAGAAAGAATGCATCTAGCTTTAGATCAATTAAAACCTAAACTTTTTCAACTAGAGAAGGATGAAAAAATCAGATTGTCAGAAGAAATAAAATGGTCGAATAAAGAACTTTTAGAACATGGAATTCAAAAGATGGGCTCTTATCATCCTAAACAACCATTGATGATTGATAAAAATTATAGCCTCATAGTAAGTCAAGATTTTAAATTATTGTTTTACTACCATAATCGATTAGTTGGATACGACCTGGAGAAAGACTTAGATCTCGGATAGTACTATCAACAAAAAAAGGCCATCAATTTGAATTGATGGCCTTTTTTTGTTGGTAATAAAATTTATTGGTGGTATACCGGATTATGTACCAGAGTAGAACCACAACCTACACATGGTGAAGCGCCTCCAGCACCTCCAGCGCAACCATTAGAGCAGGTATAATGCCAAACTCCTTTTGAGTTTTGAGGTGGTTCAGCGCCTGCAGGTGGAGCTGGGGGAGTACCACCGGGAACTGCTACGGGTGATGTAGTTACCGAGGATGGCTCAGAAGTTGTACCATCTGCATTTTTGATTGTAATTGGTGGAATATCTGCAGCTTGTTGATTTGCATGAAAAGCAGAATTATGCGCCATTGCATCTCCGCAAATTGGACATGGGCCTGCCGCATCACCAAAACCTCCATCACTTTTAGTACATATGTAGTGACGAACAACACCATCAGGTCCAGCCGGTATATTTACAGTTTGTGGCTGTGCAGGAGGTGTAGCATTTGCTCCAGGAAGTGGTGAGGTAGCTGGAGTAACAGCAGGAATACTTGTGTTTATTTGATCAGAATTTTCATTTCCAGTATCCGTTCCATCAGATCCACAAGACATCAGCAATAAGGATAAAAATAGGGTAGTTAATAAATATTTCATTAAATTGAATTTTCAGTTTTAGAAAGTGAGTAAAAGTAATAAAAAAAAGCGTCTCTCTGTGTAGAAACGCTTTTCTTGGTCTAGTGTTTTGCTATAAGACCTGATTTTTGGATAAATGCTTGACTCTTTAGGTCAATCTTTACAACATTTTAGGCAAAAGATGCTTATTCATCAGCTCTTTCATTTATTTTCATTAAAAGGAACTTAATTGTCCTTGAATTAGCTTTTCGTTCTGAAAATTCCATTGTCCTTACTCCTGTCTTAATACTTCTTTTTCCTTTTAAATTTTCCGATTTTTCAGCGAGGTGTTTTTCCTTTATTGCTTTTAAGTCTTTATCCCATACTTCTCTTTTAGGGGATAATCTTTGATCAACTATTTTCAGCTCCTCACTATAGGTATCAAGAATATCTAAAAGTTCTACCTTTTTCTGCGGATTTGCATTGAAATACTTGTCCATTTTGTTATTGCCTTTATGTTTTTTAGCTTCTGGTTTTGATTTATCAGCATTAGTTCCCTGTCTAGTTTCCTTGCTAAATGCTTTGCAATCTTTTCTGATTTCGTCAAGAAGCACTTTATCTTTCGTACTTAATTTATCTTCAAATGCAAGTCGTTCTTTTAAAAGAGCGGGTTTAATTTCCTTTTTCTTATAGGCTTTCATTTCTTTTTTCATAGCATCAATAGCCATTTTATTTTCTGTATAAAATGCTTTCATAGCCTCGCGCTTCTTTTCACGAGAAACCTTTATTTCTGACTTCAATACTTCGTATTTAGCCATTTGTTCTGGGCTTAAAATTTCTTCAAATGCTTCGTGGAAGGAGATACGAACATTCTTTATTGCCTTGCGCTTGTTTTCAATATTTGCATCCAATTTGATGGATTCGATTTTTTGTTTTGATTCTGCTTTTATGGCTGCTACTTTTGTTCTTTGGCTATCAGTAAGATCCAAGTCTTCTAGGTTTTTTTCATGCAAATAACTAGGTGCTCTATGCCTCTCTGTTTTTTGGGCATAGGAGTATGTTATTGAAAATAAAACAAGCACTAGGAGGTAGAAGAATTTTGAATTTTTTAACATGGTATTAGTATTTAGTTGTTAGGTAGACTAGACTTTTTTCAAAAGGTTTAATTCCAAAGAAAGAATTAGATTCAGCATATTCATTGTTATTTGGGCAAAGACATTGAGTTGGCTATAATAGTGTCTAAAAATAAACTAAAAACTCAAAGGTTTTGTTATGTTTATATCTAAATATTGACCAACGTGAATTTCATTGTATTTGACCTAGAAGCGACCTGTTGGAATGGTCATCAAATTTCTGAAACCCAAGAGATTATTGAGATAGGGGCCGTATTGATGAATAACTATGGAGAAATCGAAAAAGATTTTTCGGAATTCGTTCAGCCATTTGTAAATCCAACTTTATCTGCCTATTGTAGAGAGCTGACCAGCATAACTCAAAAAGATGTAAATAGAGCTAGATCGTTCCCTGATGTTATTGAAGATTTTAAAGATTGGGTAAATATCCTGAATGATGATTATGTGCTCTGTTCTTGGGGGAAGTTTGACAAAAAAATGCTGATCAATGATTGTTTATTACACAATTGTGAAATTGAATGGATTGACAAGCACCTGAATATTAAACGTCAATATGCTGAAGTCAAAAAATTAAAGAAAGAAATAGGACTCAAATGGGCAATTGCAAAAGAGGAATTCGAGTTTGAAGGAATACAACATCGTGCAATTTATGATGCCATCAATACGGCCAAAATATTTGCTCGATACTTGGATGAATGGTCTTATTAGAGATTAAAAATATTGCGTCTTTCTAGTCAAAAGAGTGATAAAATATTGACGTTTTGCAAAAAAACAACACATAATGAAACGATTTCTTACTACAACTTTATTAGGGGGATTATTGGTCGTTTTGCCGATCGGTCTTTTTTTGGCATTCATGAGATTCTTGTGGATACAGGTTTCCAATCTGATCATGCCTATTGTTAAGTTGTTAAAATTTGAGAACATTACAAATGATTTCGTCATCCGTCTTATAGCATTTGCAATAGTTATTGCTGCCTGCTTTTTTATTGGTTTGTTTGTAAGAACTAGAATTGGAAAAGGGATTTGGAGATATTTCGATTCTAATGTTCTTGAAAAATTACCCTTTTATAAAACAATCAAAGATACAGTTGGCACCTTATTCTCTTCAAGAGGCAAGTCTTTTAAGAAGGTTGTTTTAGTAGAAGTAATGAATACTCAGATGACTGGTTTCGTAACGGATGAACACGAAAATGGGATAATCACAGTTTTTGTTCCAACTGCACCTAATCCAACTAATGGCTTCATTTTTCACCTTCCAGAAAGTAAATTGACCTTTTTGGATATCAATCCAGAAGATGCCATGAGAACTGTAATTGGAGTAGGGACTGGATCAAGTATCCTTTTTGGAGAAAAATCAGATGAAAATGAAAAAGTTTAGATCATAGGATTCTTAAGAAATAAATTATATCAAATACCCTATAAAACACCTCACATACATCTTAAAATACCTTATTTAGGGTATTAATCCCTCAGCTCTATTCCTTATTTTTACTAGACCTACAACACAAATTACTAATTCCTTGAACAGGTCAATTTTATTGAAGTACAACTTATCGTGTTTCTCCCCACACCAGTCACCCATAGTGCATTACGTTTGAATTGCACTTCTTGATGTTTTTTAATGCCCGGAAGTGTTTCATTTTCATTATTGCAAACTGAACAAGATGAACTCGACTTCCTATTCTCTCCTTTTGGTAATATTGCTTTTTAGCTTAAATCTAGAAGTAATATCAGCAAAAAGTATTGGCGCAGCTCCAGTAGCTATTTGTCAAAACCATAGTGTACAACTAGATGCCACTGGTCAAGCAAGCATTCTAACTACCGACATCGACAATGGTAGTACAGGTTGTACCACTCTAACTTTTAGTTTAGATATCAACAGTTTTACTTGTGCTGATATTGGAAACAACACAGTAACTCTAACTGTTATGGATGCAAATGGCATGTCAGACTTTTGCACAGCAACAGTCACGGTCACTGATGCTGTAAATCCAACAGCGCTTTGTAAAGACGCCACACTACCACTTGATGTGAATGGGCAAGCCGTCTTAACTGTTGCAGATATTGATAATGGTTCAACAGATGCCTGCGGCTTGAGTTATATTACTTTAAGTAAAACAAATTTTAACTGCGGCAATGTAGGTACCAATATGGTAACCTTGTCGATGTCAGATAACAATGGAAATATATCTATTTGTCAAAGCACAGTTACTGTTGTTGACAATATTAATCCGACGGCACTTTGCAAGCCGGGCCCAATTACCGTTAATTTGGATGCCAATGGAATGGCAAGCATCACAACAGCAGATATTGACAATAATTCATCCGATAATTGTGGCATAGCTTCTATCGCATTAGACAAAACGAATTTTACCTGTTCTGATTTAGGAATTAATACTGTAGAGTTAAGTGTCACTGATGTAAATGGGAATACAGCCAAGTGTACAACCACAGTTGATGTGGTAGACTTAATGGCTCCAGTAGCTATGTGTAAGGATACGGTATTAGTTTTGAATGTTGGAGGAACTGCTTCTTTGGTAGCCTCTCAATTGGATGATGGCTCCACAGACAATTGCACTGCTCCGATGTTTTCTTTAAGTCAATCAAATTTTGATTGTACAAATATCGGAAACAACCTTGTAGTCTTTACAGTAACTGATGCTAACGGCAATTCAAATATCTGTAATACACTTATTACAATTGAAGATCATACACCTCCAGCTCCAGTATGTAAAAATACAGTGGTAGTCTTGAATACTGCAGGTCTTGCATCAATTACCTTTGCAGATATTGACAATGGAACAATAGATGAGTGTAGTTTGGATACTTTGCTACTAGACAAACAAAATTTTACTTGTTTAGACATTGGTGCCAATACCGTCACAATGACTGCTATTGATGATAGTGGCAACAGTGCTACTTGCTCGGCGACTGTAACTGTACAAGACAACATTGCACCAATTGCAAATTGCGTTTCTAGTATTAGCCTCCAGTTAGATGTAAATAAGATGGCAACAGTTACTGCCTTTGATATAAACAATAGTTCCTTTGACACCTGTGGTATTAATATGATGACGATAAATCAGACTAGTTTTACTTGCAGTGATATAGGATCGAATGCGGTTACATTGACAGTGATTGACAATGCTGGCCTTTCTGCAACCTGTACTTCTGTAGTCAATGTTTCAGACAACTTTCTTCCAATGGCTACTTGCTCTAATCAAGTTTTACATTTAGATGCTTCAGGAAATGGAACGGTAACTGCTTCTGACATAGACAATGTTTCTAGTAATGCCTGTAGCTTTCAAACCATGTCTTTAGATATAACAAATTTTGATTGCAGCAACCTGGGAACCAATCAAGTTAGCTTAACAGTGATGGATATTAATGGAAATACAACAAGCTGTAATGCTTTAGTCACCGTGAGAGACACGATTCCACCGACACCAATAAGCCAAAATATTATTGTTCAATTAGATGCAACAGGTTTTGCAAATATTACTGCGGCCCAAATAAATAACGGCTCTATAGATGCCTGTGGTATTAGTAATATGACTTTAAATGAAACAAGTTTTGATTGCTCTGAGGTAGGTACAAACACAGTAAATTTAACCGTCATTGACAATAGTGGAAATAGTGCTGTGACTACGGCAGATATAATTGTAGAAGACACCATTCCTCCAACAGTCATCTGCCAAAATATCAGTATGGCATTGGGACAAGATGGAAGCGTAGGAATTTTAGCATCAGACATAGACAATGGTTCCTCAGATGCTTGTGGTATAGGAAATTTATCCTTAGATAAATCAACCTTCCTTTGTTCTGACTTAGGACCAAACAATGTAGTATTAACTGTGACAGATAATAATGGAAACTCTACTAGTTGCACTGCAGTGGTTACCATTTTAGACAATGTTATACCAACTGCAGTTTGTGCAAATGTTAATCTATCAATAGGATTAAGTGGCAGTAACAATATTTTCCCATCTGAACTTGATGCTGGATCACTCGGTGCTTGTTCAGGCTTTGATTTGAGTTTGTCACAAAGTGATTTTGATTGCAATGATGTAGGAACCAATTATGTAGTACTGACTGCTACAAATACAGTAAATGGCAATTCTGACAATTGTATATCAATTGTTGAAGTAATCGATAATGTTATTCCAATAGTAAGATGCAAAGACATAACTGTTCCGTTGAATAGCTTTGGCAATGCAGTCATAACATCTACACAACTAGACAATGGTTCTTCTGACCTTTGTGGGATCGGAAGTATGTCTATCGAACAATCAATTTTTAACTGCAGTCACCTAGGAGCAAATTCAGTTAAACTTGAAGTTACAGATGTAAATGGAAATGTAGACCACTGCTTCGCAAATGTTGAAATTACAGACCTAATCAATCCTGTGGCAGTTTGTCAAAATATCAGTGTTACCTTAGGTGCCAATGGATCAGTATCTATTACTCCAGAAATGGTTGGAAATTTATCCTCTGATAATTGTGGTATTAATACTATGAGCTTAGATCTAAGCACATTCAATGCAAACCACATAGGAGTTAATACGGTCAACTTGGAAGTAGAAGACCAATCTGGAAATACATCAATTTGTAGTGCCTTTGTAACAGTCCTGAATGGAAACCAACCGATAGCAATTTGTCAGAATACAAGTCTTCAACTAGATATGGAAGGAAATGCCATTCTTAGTGCTTCAGATTTGAATAATGGTTCAATAGTATCCTCTGGTTCCCCAATTTTATCAATAGATAGAGCGATTTTTACATGCAATGACGTAGGCTTACAGACTGTGGTTTTAACTGTAGCTGATTCAAATGGCAACAGCAGCGCTTGTAATGCTACTGTGAATGTTATTGCTTCAGATATATGCAATACCAACAGTGGACCGACAGCCGTGTTCATCGAAACGCCTTCAAACAATCCATTAACCAATGTAATGGTCGACATTAATGGGGTAGGGGTTATGACCAACAGTCAGGGTATGGCAAACTTCAACAACTTACCAAGCGCTACCTCTTACACAATTACGCCTAGCAAAGATATTAATCCACTTAATGGCATTACCACGTACGACCTAGTATTGATGTCAGGTTACATTCTACAAACTATAGATCTTGATCCTTACCAAGTAATAGCAGGTGATGTAAACAAAGATGGCAAAGTTAGCACCTTTGACCTTGTACAACTTAGGAATATGATTTTATATATCATCTTAGATTTTCCAACGAATGACTCTTGGAGATTCGTTGACAATTCTTATGTATTTCCTGCGCCTAATCGTCCCAATGTCGCACCCTTTCCCGAATCAATAACAACTACTTCTGCACCTCAGGGAACTATGTCTTTTTCTGCGGTAAAAATTGGAGATCTGAATCGATCCGCAAATACAAGTTTGTTTAATCACACCAACGGACGTTCAATTGGAGAAACTATATTTATTGAAACTGATGAGCAATATTTTGAAGCAGGCAAAAAATACAAACTTGATTTTAAGCTTAAATCTGAGGAAGAAATTTCAGCCTTCCAATTTACTTTAGAATTTGATCCAAATGTTTTAGCATTTGACAAAACCATTCCTGGCTTTCTTGATGACAGTACTTTATTTTTTGGTGAAAGATTTATTGATGAAGGAATACTGACCACTGCATTTTACAATCAAAAAACCTTAGTGATAGATAAAGAGGACAAAATTTTCAGCCTAGAATTTACAGCTAAAAGAGATGGCACATTAAACCAAGTATTGAAACTTTCATCTGATTACACAAAAGCTAAAGCCTTTAACTCAAAAGGATATGCCTTAAATATTGAACTAAGTATTGGAGATAATCTAAAGCCTATTGCTTCCTCTATACAGCTAGTTTCAAATAGACCAAATCCGTTTAAGGAAGAAACTACCATTGGATTTATTTTAGAATCAGCTCAGCAATTGAATATAAACATATTTAAAACCACTGGAGAACTTGTAAAGTCCATTGACGCAAAATGCAATTCCGGTTACAACGAATTTCAGATTAGCAAAAGAGATTTGAAAAACTCAGGTGTTTACTACTACCAAGTTTCAAATGGAAAAGAAAGCATAATAAAGAAAATGATTCATTTAAATTAAAAGGATTTACTACCATAACTCAATTTCGATTACTCTATACCAAGAAAGTGAATGGTAGATTTTTGAAGAGGGTAGAGGAATATATAACTCTACCCTCAATTATTATATTTTAAAATTAAGCTTCCAATTCTGTTAAGAATTTTTCTGTCTTTTTGGTCTCTACTTTGTTTACAAATTTTTCAGATTCATGTTTGTCTCTAACTACCTTTGCCAAGGTAAAGCAAGATGAGATACTAAAAAGATAAGCCATAGCTAAAAAACCTTTTACCGCGAATTCTGCTTCAATGTAAATTAATCCGGCAATCATTCCTACACTAGAAATTACAAATGCGATCCAAGCCATTGTTTGAAAACTCTTTGTGTTATGGTTTTCATAAATATAATTTGTCATAAGGCATAAATATTTGTTTACAATTAATTCTCGAGGCTATAGACGATGGAGAGTAAATTTGATTGTGTTCCTAATAGAAAAAAGCTGCTTTATTCGATGAGTGAATATAAATTGTCTACAAAAACTGTATATAAATATCATTTCTAGTTACTATCTGCCTTGAATAAATATTATTATTATTTGTTTTTAAAAATTAATTTACTCTAGCCCTTAGCAAAGTATGATTGCAACAAAGTAATTAGAAGAACGTATACATAGTAGAAGAATTTTCTAAATTCAAATAGGGGAGTTAAGCTTTTTTTGTCTTTATATTAGAAATTATATTTTTACTTTTTTCAGCTAGAAAATACCTGTTTCTTAGAATTTATTTTTTTTAAATTAGTTTTTTTTCTTCCACATTGATCGTTTGTTTCTAGATTTAAAGAGAATGTTTCAGAAGATAAAAACTTCGCCGTGCCACCGCAGATCTTCGCCGTGGGCCGCCGTGCCCAAAAAAAATCAATTCCAAAACCGCACATATCATAGTTCTAAGCAAAATGTTTAAAAGTTAGAAAATTCTGAATGCAATAGTTATTGGACTAAAACTCTTTACACAGTACAAGCTTTATACATTTTCGTGTACTGTATAACTTATAAGAAAAATATTTCTACGCTACGTATAAGGCTTAGGAATTCTCCTAGAATATAGGACATCTTAGGATCATAGACTATAGTCACATTTTAATACGCTATTTTACCCTATAATTTATATTATGTTAAGTAGCGATATTGTTTGATCTACTCTA
>CALIIW010000219.1 GCA_938018185.1 uncultured Saprospiraceae bacterium | reverse complement strand
AAAAGTATTTTCTAAAACTAATACATGCAAACACCCTTCATCATAGCCGAAATGTCTGGCAATCACAACCAATCTCTTGAAAGAGCTCTTTCAATTGTACAAGCTGCTGCTGAGGCTGGTGCAGACGCAATCAAATTGCAGACTTATACCGCTGATACAATGACCTTGAAAGGAGTTGTAAAAATTGAGGATAAAAACTCTCTTTGGTATGGTGAAGAATTATACAACTTATATGAAAAAGCGCACACCCCTTGGGAATGGCATAAACCAATTTTTGAAAAGGCCAAAGAACTTGGAATTATGGCTTTTAGTTCTCCCTTCGATGCGACTGCTGTAGACTTTCTTGAGGAATTAAATGCACCTATTTATAAAATAGCTTCCTTTGAAAATACAGATCATCCCTTATTGAAAAAAGTGGCAAATACGGGTAAACCTGTTATTATGTCTACCGGAGTTAGCAGGCTATCTGATATTACAGAATCTGTAGAAGTTCTTAGAGCAGCAGGTTGCAAGGATTTGACTTTGTTAAAATGTACTTCAACTTATCCAGCTACTCCAGAAAATACGAATATCAATACAATACCTCATTTGCAAAAGCTTTTCAATTGTAAAGTAGGACTCTCGGATCACACTTTAGGTATAGGAGTGGCCGTTGCTTCGGTGGCTTTAGGTGCGACTGTCATTGAAAAACATTTCACCTTGAGCCGAGCAGATGGAGGAGTAGATTCTGCCTTTTCTTTAGAACCTCACGAATTAAAGGCACTTTGCGAAGAAACTAAAAGGGCCTTTCTTTCTTTAGGAGAGATACAATATGGAATTCAGGATGTAGAGAAAAATTCAAAAGTATTTAAGCGTTCAATATATGTAGCTGAAGACATAAAGGAAGGGGAACTATTTACTGCTAAGAATATTAGAGTTATTAGGCCTGGGCACGGCTTAGAACCCAAATATTATGAAAAACTGATAGGGAAAAGAGCCCAAAAAAGCTTAGAAAGAGGTACACCGCTTCAATTTGATGACATCATTTAAAATCAAACATAAACTACAGAAATCAGTATAATATAGATTGATTAATCATGAAAATTTGAGCTGGTAAACAATAATGCTTAACCGATTAAATGAGCTTTCTTTTTTCGAAACTTTCAGAAATATAAGTACTTACTTTTCTGCACAAGTTGCTATTCAGGCATTAGGGCTTATTTCATTACCAGTTTATACCTATTTTTTATCTACAGAAGAATACGGCATTGTCAATGTCTACATTTCATATAGTTTAGTTTTTGGGATTTTATTAAGCTTAAATTTGAATGGTGCCGTTTCGCGTTATTTTTATGAAGAAAAAGAGGATTTCAAGTCCTTTATGGGCACAACCATAATTTCTACTACTTCAATATTTCTCGTATTCAGTTTAATAATATTTCTTTTTCGCGGACAAATTGCAGCTTTTATTAATCTGCCTGAAAAAGTAATTCCTTGGTTATTGGGCTTTTCTTTTATGGCAATTATATTTAGTGTTTATCTGCAAATATTTGTTCCGCAAAAGAAATCTACCTTAGTCTCCTGGACCCAGGTAGTGATGCATTATTTTAAATTCAGCCTTATTGTTGTAGGCTTGTTTTTAATGAGCAATGAAACTTACATGGGCAAGATAAAGGGGGAATTCATTGCAATGTTTTTGGTTTGCCTGTTCTTGATTTATAAAATCTATCCTTATGTAAAATTAGCATTCAGCAAAAAGCATCTGCACTATATTGTTAACTATAGTTTTCCATTGATTCCATTTATTTTAAGTGGATATATATTGCATTCTTTTGATCAGTTTTATATAAACGCCAATGTTGGTCAAAGCGAAGCAGGCTTATACAGCTTTGCATACAAAATAGGGATGTTACTTGCTGGATTTATAACCGCTCTTCTGAATGGCTCAAATCCAGATTATTACAAATGGATGAATGCGTCAGATTTTAATGCTGCAGGAATGCAAGTTATTAGTTTGACAAAGCTTCTAGTTTTAGCAACAGCCTTCTTAGTTTTGTACGCAGTTGATCTAGGAACTTTACTTGCTCGAAATGAGGATTTTCACGAAGGCTTGGCCATTGTCCCGATTATTGTAGGAGGGTACTTTTTGTTTGGCCTTTCCCAGTTCTACAATAGAGGTATTTACTTCAAAAAGAAAAATATTTATTTAACAGTGATTGTACTAATAGCGGTTGTTATTAACATTGCTCTAAATTTTTACTACATTCCAATTTATGGATATATGGCGGCAGCTTATACAACTTTTGTTTCTTATTTGGTTATGCTTTTTGTTTCTTTATTTGTTACTCAGTTTGTTTTAAAGTTACCAAAGCTGCCAGGCAAAAGAATTCTTATACTATCATTGTATTTAATTTTATTAGTAATAGTTTATTATAAGTTTATTCCTCAAACAGCATTAGATCCTTTCGGTCTTATCTTAAAAACCTTATTGTTTGGACTTTTAGCAGCAACACTTTATGGTAAACAAATAAAACCATTAATCCTTAATAACTAATTTGTATAGTGCTTAACTTGGAAAAAGAAATAGAAAAAATATTTGAAATTGAAAAGAAAGGACATCATTTAAGAATGAGCCAATACTACGGTATTGATAATATATTCAAACAGTACACTGGATTACCAAATTATCTTCCAGTACATTATACAATATTTCTTGAGCATGGCATAAGCATTATGCCAGATTATATTAATGACAAGATTAAAAATTCGAAGAATGAGATTGTGTTTGTAAATACTTCTCATAGAAAGAAATTTCTTCAAGATATAAGCAATAAAAAAGTCGAAATACTTGGTCCTTTAGCTGTACATTATAGAAGAATGAATGGACTTAAAAGAAATGAAAATGTAGAAGGAACTTTAGTCTTTCCTTCTCACTCTACACATTATGTGAATTCCGTTTTTAATTGGGAAATTTATGCTGACTTGCTTTTAAAGTTGCCGGATGAATTTAAGCCCATTAAGATTTGTCTGTATTGGAAAGATTTTATATTGGGAAGAGAAAAATTATTTTTGGACAGAGGTTTTGAAATAACTACCAATGGTCATATTTATGATGCAAATCATCTACAAAATACTTATGAGAATATAAAGGGTTTTAAGTACGTAACTGGTAACTCTATCACTTCTGCTTTCTTTTATGCTATGGAATTGGGAATACCAGCATTCCGTTATGGTGAAATTGTTACCTTGGATTCAGAAAGAAAGGAAATGATTATCGTTAAATCTGAAAATGATAATACATACCTTAAAAAAGCTAATGAAGTTTTAAGTTTTGACCCCTTTAAAGAAAAGATCTATCTTAATAGTGAAATAAAAGCATTAAGAAATTTTTATATCGATGAGCCAAATTGGATCAGTAAAGATTATGCACGTAAAATAACAAAAGAAAATTTTATTTTTGACCTTAGTAAAAAGGCTCTAAATTTTTTAAGCCCTAAGTAAATAATGAAAAAAATATTAATAATAGGTGGTTGTGGATTTATTGGAAGTCATCTACTTGATTTTTATAAAAGGCAAGAAGACTTTGAAGCATATAGTGCTGATATTATTATTGATTATGCAGCAGATCGCTATTATTTTAATATTGGATCACAAAAAGATTTCTATTCTATCTTTGAGGATGTGGCGTTTGATTATTGTATAAATGCTTCAGGAGCAGCTAATGTCAGATTTTCGTTTCTAGAGCCGTTAAAAGACTATAGTTTAAATACGCAAAACGTATTTTATATTTTAGATGCCATTCGTACTTTTCAACCTGGATGTAAATTTTTGACGCTATCCTCTGCAGCTGTCTATGGCAACCCGGTAGAACTTCCCATTAATGTTTCTGCTCCTACTAAGCCAATGTCCCCGTATGGGTGGCATAAGCTGCAAAGCGAGATGTTGTGTGAAGAGTTTAATCAAAACTTTAAAGTTAAATCAGCTATTGCTAGGATTTTTTCTGCTTATGGTGCTGGCTTGAAAAAACAATTGTTTTGGGATATGCATAAAAAGATTTCGGAAACCGGTAGGTTGGATTTGTATGGAACAGGGCAGGAGAGTAGAGACTTTATTTATATAAGTGATCTTGTGGATGCTTTACATGCAATTACTAAATCTTCGGAGTTTAAAGCAGATATTTATAATGTTGCTTCTGGGGTAGAAGTAAGTATTGCAAAAACAGCAGAAATATTTACAAGTTTTTATGACAAAGAAATTGAAATTAACTTTTCAGGAGAAGAAAAAATAGGGGACCCTAAAAATTGGCTTGCTGATATTTCGGATTTGAAATCTTTCGGCTTTCAAGCTAAATTTGATATGCAAAAAGGATTAGAGCAATATTACCAATGGCTGAACAAAAGAAAGTAGTCTTAGTTTACAATTATAATAAATCTTGGATTGCTGGTGCATATTATATAGAGCACATAGCAAAAGCTTGTATGCTTCTTCCCAAAAAGCAGCAGCCTATAATTTCATTTCTGTATAACAATGATGAAGGATTAGAACGCTTGAAACGGATCAATTATCCAGATGCTACTTATACTAAAATGAACTTTCTCTTAAGACTGATTAATAAGATCTCCTTTGAGTTGTTTAAGTTTCCTATACTTGGCGGATTCTATGGTAAATTTAAAAATCAAACTATTTACCCATATTTAGATTCACTAGGTGTGAATAATAGTAATAGAAAGATTTATTGGATTCCTGATTTTCAAGAAAAATATTTCCCTCAGTTATTTTCGGATGTAGAACTTAAAAGAAGGTCAAACTTGTACAATCATTTTGCTAAGAATAAGGTTGAGATTGCTTTTAGTAGCCTTAATGCTGCAAAGGATTATAATAAATTCTACCCCAACCAAAATAGTAATGTTCATATTTTGAAATTTGCCAGTTTAATTCCGAAATATGATCACCTAGCTATTCAACCACTTATTCAAAAATTTGAACTTAATCCAAATTATTTTATTGTATCCAATCAGTTCTGGAAGCATAAGAATCACCTCTTGGTTTTAAAAGCAATTAATGAATTGAAAAGTGAAACCTTAGATTTTCAAATAGTTTTCACCGGAAAATATGATAGCGCTTCAGTGAAAGGATATTATAATGAGCTGATGAATTATTCTAAAGAGCATGGTTTAGAAAGGTGGATTAAGATTCTTGGTTTTATAGCTCGGGATGAGCAATTGAAATTGATGAAAGAATCAATTGCTATTATCCAGCCTTCCAAGTTTGAAGGTTGGAGTACGGTCGTTGAGGATGCCAAAGCCTTAAATAAATATATTCTTGTTTCTGATATTGGCCTGCATCGAGAACAAATTAAAAAGGACTGCGATTTCTTTCCTATAGACGAGCCTAGTGTATTAGCCTCTTTAATTAAAAAACATTTAGCGAAGAAACCTATTGGAAGTACAAGGTCGGACTATAAGGAAGCGGTACTTAAGTTTGCAGAAGATTTTGTAAGATTGTGTTAGACATCATCGTACACTAAAAAAACCGATTTCAAATTATTTTGAAATCGGTTTTTTATATGTATCAATGCTATTGTTTTACTCAATAGTATATCTCAATCCAGCATAAATATTTCTACCAAAGACTGGTCCCCAGATCAAACTACTATCAAAGTATTCTCCAAATGGATTTTCAACTGAGATGATAGGATCATCCTGTTTGTAGTTTAAAAGATTTTCTACACCACAGTATATATCTAATTTGTTTGCAAACATCTTACTTACTTGAGCATTTACAACAAAGAAGTTAGGAGATTGTATTTCTCTTTGATAAGATACTGGATTGGTTTCAGTGCTTGGGATTCTTTTTGTCCCTTGCCAATTAAGCGTTGCATCAAACTTCCAAAGACCTGCTGTTTCATAGGCAAGATTTAAAAATGCTCGTTGCCTAGCCACTAATGGCTTCTGCAATATATCATCTATAAATTTGTATTTAGTTTTTACATCATTAAACCTATAGGCAATCCTCATATCAAATTTTGGAATGATCTCATAATCAATCTGAGCTTGAATACTACTAGAAAAGGACCTCCCGGTAAGATTATAAATTCTAACTTCATTAGGATTTACATCATAATCAAATACTACTTGGTCTTCAAAAAAGGTGTAATAATAATCAAAGCCAATCACAGCCTCTCTATTATTAATCATAATTAACTTGCTTAAATTAAGACCAAAGTTCCATGCAATTTCAGGATTTAAACCATAAGGATTATCTGGGTGTGCATCTGCTTGTAGACTTAAACGTCTATTGGTTGCAAACATTCCAGTATTCTCCGCAAAAATAGATGCTGTTCTTTGTGCCCTTCCTCCCGCAGCACGCAATACAAATTTCTCATTAGGCGCCCATCTCATATGCAATCTTGGAGTTGCGAAAAATCCATAATTATTATGATGATCGCCTCTTAAACCCAAAACTAAATTAAACTTATCTAAAAAAGAATAGGTGTATTCAGCAAAAGCCCCAGGGATAGATTCTTCTCTTAAATATTGAATGCCTAACATTTCATCATACTTATCATATTGGTAGCTTAGGCCTACTTTATATTTATGAGAAGAATTTCCTAAAACATTTTGAAAAATCAAATTACTATAAAATGATTCTTGTTTTGCGTCGTAATCTAATTTGCCGTAGTTGGCTTCTTGGTCATGATATACACCAGCTATTTGTAGACCTATAGTCTTGAATGGATTATTATCAAATATTTTTCCAGCCTTAGCCCATGCTTCATATCGGTTTGTTGTAACTTGAGCTCCCCATAGATTTACAACTTCTTGATCTTTTATTTCATCAAAGCCAACTTGACCACTTACATTTTGAATGTAAGTTCCTTTGATTCCAAGTTGAAATCTAAAGCCATCGTCACCATAAAATTTCCATCTGTTCATAGCGATCACAGATCTACTTAAAGCGCCATCAAGAAAATCATCGTTGTTTCGATCTTGCTCTAGGGCATCGTATTTTCCATGAAGTAATGTGCCGGAATACCATTTTTCTGATATGTTATGTCGGATGACTGCATTAGCTTCTGTACGGCCTCCTTCATTGGCGTATAGGTTAAAATAGAACCTATCCATATCCTCAGGCTTTCTGATTTCTAAATTGATTTGTCCGGTAAAGCTCTCAAAACCATTCGCTACAGACCCTGCCCCTAGGTTTAGTTGGATGCCTTGTAACCATGCACCAGGTGTATAGGATAAACCATATACAGCTGCAAGACCTCTAATGTAGGGAACATTCTCCCTCATGATCTGAATATAAGGTCCTTCCAAACCCAGCATTTGAATCTTCCTTGTTCCAGTTACAGCATCTGTAAAAGTTACGTCTATTGCAGGAGTTGTTTCAAAACTTTCCGCTACGTTACAGCAAGCAGCTTTTAATAACTCTTTCTCACCAATGTTTTGAATCTTGATTGGGTTTAAATAAGAAATTTCTGTTGTTTTCTTTCTGTGGACAACTTCAACCTGGTCTAGGAGTATTGCATTAGATAAAATAACGGAGACCATACTTTGATCTTTCATGTCTATCGTGTCTGCCTGGTAGCTCACGTAAGAAATTACCAATTCACTGGTATTTGAATTTTGGTTCATTTCAAAATGGCCCTCGTGATCAGTCGTTGTACCATCACTGGTACCTAGCCATAAAACGGTAGCACCAATAAGCGGCTCCCGATTGCCAAGTTTGTCCTCTTCGTAGATCATGCCACAGACCTTGTCTTCCCCGTGATCGTGCTGGTTTATTACATCGCGAAACACTTCTTCCCCCTTGACCTTTTGTCCTTCGACTTCTACTTGCCCATGATCAAAGTTAGCAGCATTCGGATCTCTGTATTTACAACATCCCGGCAAGAGGTTATAGGCACCTATAGGTGCTTTTTTTAGTTCTGTATCATGTCCTGCTTTTGCAATACTTTTGTGAAGTAGTTTTTCATCGTAAGTAGGAATATGAGAGACTATGGTTAATTCATTTTCCTCGATATTATAAGCTGCTTTCATTACCCCGGTAGATAAGATAGCAACTGTTTCGATTCGTTCTTGACAAGAGCCACAAAGACCACTTACATTATATACAAGCGTATCTAAAAATGGGTTTATTTCTTGACTGTGACCTTCTTGCGATATTGTAATCGACAAAAAAAGCACAATCAAGCATTGAATTAAATTCTTCATTTGTAAATGCTTAATTAATTAAAAAAATACATTAAAAACTAACTAAGCTTGTTTTGGCGGTTGCCAAATATTGATTGGGAATTCAAAGAAATAACTTTGAGTAAAATCAGCGACGGTCTGAGAATATTCGTCTTGATTATTTGAAATAATCGAAGCAATGACATTGTACAAAGTAGTTGTAAAACAACTGGCACACTTACATTTTGAACCACATTCTTTTTCTCCATCTTTTTCAGGAGAATGGGAGCAACAACTTTTAACTTCCACCTGGGCTTCTTTTATTAATACTTCCCCTAAGATAGACGAATGCGAGCAGCAATCACTTGATGTCAAGGCAGATCCCAAATTTGGGAACGCTATTAATATGGCCATTATGAAAGCAAAAAGTCTCATATCTTGATTATATAACAAATATAGTGCAAAGCAAGTTGTGATGCAGCTCAAATTTGAGAATAAGGCCTAATTTGACCCATTTTAACAACTAATTAGCCTGAATTGCTTAGAAAGTGTACATTAAATTCAAATTCACACCCACTCTATTGTAATACTCTGATATTGCTGCTGATGAAATTGTAAAGGAATTTGGATTGTACTCATAGTATGGAGCTATTCCAATTTCATATTTAGAACTAAGTAAATAATTAATGTTGAAGGCTGCTGTATAGGAAAGACCTAAATTATTTTTATAGTAATCTTTGTCCTCAACATCAATTAAATCAACGTAAGAATTTCCACTTATTGTTTTCCCTTTTGAAATGTTTTTCAAATTCATGTTTATACCTATTTCAGGAGAGACCCTTAGAGATTTAAGATTGAATTCATAAGCAAGAGATAGGGGAACAGATACAATTTGATGAGAATTGTAATGAATAATATTTAAGCCTATGCTTGTTTCTTTAGTTAAGCTACCTGTAGAATATAATTGATCCCCATTTTGATCGGTATAGATTTCAATTATTGCATCTGGGTCTGTACCTATTAATGTAAAGTCGTCTTTGATATTTATACGCTCATTAATTCTTTTATACGCTAGGCCTGCACTTAAATAAAATTTTGACTTGTGTCGTACTCTTAAAATAATTCCAAAATTAAATGTTTCTAAGCTTGTCTCTGATTTTTCTTTTAAAGCTGTAAAATCATCAGATGTTTCTGAGGTAGTTGATAGATTTTTGTTGCTCATACCAATACCGGATTTTAAACCCAAACTATATGCAAATATTGGACTTTTATGAATAGTAGTTTTTTCTACCTCTATAAATTGAAACGTAGGTTTTATTGCTAGTTCATACGAATTGATATTTGTTAGTAATGGTTTTAATTCTACAGGTATTTGTTTACCAATTGAGTTGTTTAATTTAAAAACATCTGATTTCTTAAGATCAGATGAATTTTGAAAAATTGATTTTGTCTGTGATACTGTTTTGTTGTAATCTAAATGAGCTGGCCTCTCTAATACATTTAGTTCTTTTAATTTGGACTTTGAAGTTGTAGGAACAAATCCTTTGGCTGTCAAGATGTCTTTCTTGGTTGGAGTCTTCTTTACTCTTTGTACTAGCGTCTGGTTTTTGGTTTTTATTTCTTTTTTTTCTATTGGCAAAGATGTTTTAAAATCTAGATTACTCTTGGTTTTGTTACTAACAATAGCTATGTCTTGTTTTTCTTTTATTGTGGAAACCAATTTTGATTCTGCAGGAGCTACTAAGACATAAGCCACAATAAAAGATGCAAGGATTAAACCCCCAAAGGTCAATAGAAAAATGGGAGGCCTTTTCTTTTTTTGCTGGAGCTCTGGCAAAACGGATTGCCACATAGCCTCTACATCCAAAGGAGTAGTATGCTTTTTTATTTCTGCAGCAGTTTTTCTTTCAAAAATATTCCACTTCATGCTGTTTGCTTTTGCGCTTTCAAAATTTGAGCTTGTAATAATTTTCTTGCTCTTGCCAGTTGTGATCTTGATGTGCTTTCTCCAATATTTAGCATCTTACCAATTTCTTGGTGACTATATCCTTCTATGGCATACAGGTTAAATACTTGATTATATCCAATAGGTAGTTTGTTAATATGATTCATTAAGTATTCCACATCCATTTTTAAAAACGCACTAGGAATATCATTTGTCGGTTTAACATTGTCCAAACCAGAAAACTCTTTTTTAAAGGAGCTTTTATCAAAATATTTTAAAGCTGTATGGATTACTATTTTTCTTATCCAAGCTTCAAAAGAACCCATCTCTTCATATTTGACAATGCTCTTTAGAATTTTAACCAAGGCTTCTTGTAATATGTCTTTGGCATAAGATTTATCATAAGCATATCTTCTAGCAACAGTCAATAGCATAGGGGAGTACTTGTGTACAAGTTCTCTTTGATACTTTGGCAATTGCTTTTGGCAGCCTATTATAATGGTTTTCTCGTCCAAAAATTAGTTTACTATGTTAACTAAATGGTGTTTGTTGGTTACAATTCAATTTTTTATCATCTACTTATAGAAAACGTACAACTTATGTTATGGCTTTCTTTTTCTACTTCATTACCTGGGTAATCAACCTCAAAATCTAAAGTTCCTATAAAATTTCCTTCTATCAAATGTTCTTCAACTTTTGTAATGCTTAAAGAAACATCACAATGCGTGTCTTGATTTAAACAAATTGTACGATAGTATAATGGATCTTCGTCTGAATTTACATTTGCCGAATTATCTAATTGAATCAATTGAAGATATTCTTCATTTGTATAATTGCCTTCAATTGTTGGCAAACGAATTACAAAATGAGCTTTAGAAGGATCAAGCTCCATTGGAATTCTTACAACTAGAATGTTATTCACCTTATCTTCATTTAGCTCAACATTATCAAAGGTAAATGTATTTCCTTCAATCAAAAATGAGACAGAGCTTTGCATTTCATATTCACAGATAGTTACCTCATTGCAATTGATGTAAGTCTCTCTTGGTCGTACAAAATTTTCAGTTTGAGCCTTGTTGTCTAGGTCAACAAAATGAAAATTCAAATCATTCGTATTACAGTCAAAAATATTGAGAACAAAATTTTCATTCTGTTCTAATTTTATGGCAATAGTTTGATTTCCATTTTCAATTAAACATGCCGCATTTTCAATAACGAAGCCATTGCAATCATAAAGCGATCCAATAATAGAACTACTGCTAGAATTTATATTTACAATAAACTCTTCTAAGTTTTTATCTGATTCAAAATTCATCAATTCTTGTGTCTCAACATTATTGTTGCATTGATCAAAAATGTGAATTTGGTTTAGTTCATTACGCGGGATGAGCGCAGAAAAATTACCCTCATTATCCGTAATGTCATATGTTAATTGAGTTCCCTCTCTATCAGTTATCATTACTTTAGATGAGGGTACAGATTTTTTATCGTTGTTGATATCTTTAGAAACCAGTTGCCCATATATGTAGACTTGCTCATAAGACTCGCCAAGGGTTAGGTAGTTTAGATTTTTAACCTTGATTTCATAACTATTTGAAAGTAGTACAGCTTCATCGCCTTCTATCCAATTGTCAAAATCATCATTTAGAGTCCACGTTGGATTTGAAATAGGAAGTTCATTTGTGTTTAATACAATATTGGGGATAGATACAAGAAGCTCCTTATTTTCCAATAAGGATAAACTTTCACCACCAAGGGTTTCGGCTTTCATTAATAGAACGCCTAAACTTTTAATACCAACATCTTTCTGATCATGAGTCAAGCCTGAGAGATTTCCCGGAATGATTTCTAAAAATTCATCACTATTATTACTTAGCCATTTTGTGTAAAAATAGACTTCACCTTGATACGCTTCATCATCAATTGTTTTAAAACCATCTGCTGGAATTGTGACACTGATATCATTAGATGTTTTTATAACTTTAGGTTGATTGTTGTTAATGAGTTGAACTTCTTCCTTTTTTATTAAAGTCACTATTGTATTATCGGTAGTGTGTCCTGTACTAAAAACTTGTTTTGAATTTTTAAAGTATCCTGATTTTTCAAAGTCGATTTGAAATCCTTTTCTATTAAAACGTTCATTGGTGATTTGAAAAAATCCAAATTCATCACTAAGCTGAATACTTTCAGCCGTACTAATTCTTACACCACCAATCGGATTCATTTGTTCATCAACTACTTTTCCAAATAGGGACCCATTGTTAACTATTTGTGGATCTTCAGTTAATTCTGAAAGAATTAACGAATCATCTAGATTATCTCTCTTACAAGAATTGAACAGAGAAAAGATTAGCAGTAGGTAAAATAGGTGTTTAAGCACGCGTTTTTCTTTTAAAATAAGAAAATTATTCTCAAAACTAGAAAGGATTGAATCCCTATCTATTACTAATAGCGAAATACACCCATTTCGCTGCATCTATTCGTTTTTAAAAGCAAAAATCCCTCAATAATTGAATATTATTGAAGGATTTTTATTAAAAAGTATTTCTACCTTTTAGTTAAATTGTATTTTAGATCCATCATTTGCTTTGATGTTTAAATCTGTTCTATTCGCTTTAGCGCTAAAAACATTGTTTTCTACACAAAAGTCAATGTAATCATATGTTCCAAAATTGCCATTTGATTCACCAATGATATAGCCATCTTTATCTAATAGTTCCAAGGATCCATCTCCATAACTACAGCAGATTCCATCACCATATGCATCATCTATATATAGGGTATAACAACCATCAGGAATACAAAGATCTTTCTCAATCAGTTTGCCATTTTGTCCATCTTGGTAAGGTCCCCCTTTTGCAATAATATTACCATTAGAATTCTTTTCTAATTCCCATGATGTTTCTGAACCATATTCATCTAAAGTTAGCAATAGCGTAACCAAGTTCTTCGTACATCCTGTTGGTGTTGGATTAGATCCTGCTGTGGTAAATCTTTTCTTTGCAGAAAAACTAGTCCATCCTTGTGGGCATTGCACACGTACTTGATAGTCATATGATTTATTTGCAGTCAAACCTGTAATAGTGTAAGGAGGCGAAATGAAATTTCTAACCGTCCATGAGCTTGTTCCAACTTTTCTGTATCTAATTCTATATTTGATTGCACCATCCTCTGCAGGTAATGTAATTTTTACAGAGCTACTTGTTAAGACAGAGCTACTTACTTGTGTAGGTCTTTCACATGACACTGGTTCCGGTTCTGGATCAGGATCTGTTCCGGTACCTCCTCCGTTATTGTTTCCTGATATAACTGATGCTGCTTTTGACACTACATTTTGCAAACTAGAATTTACATAATTCTCCATTCTACTTGCTTGACCTGCACTGAACATATACATGCAAGCATCATTTACGTAATCCATGTAATTCATAAACATGTCATTAGAGTTGCATGTTTTTATTCCCAATGAAGGACAATCATAGTGACTATCTTGAGAATTTGGAGTATCCGCTACACCATCATCTGAGCCACAGCCTCCTCCCCAAATGTGATCTAATAATAAGTAGTGACCTAATTCGTGAGTCAATGTTCTTCCTAGATTATAAGGAGCTGATGGGCTAATACTTCCACAACCCGAACCCGCACCAAAAGCATTAGCATCTATTACAACACCATCTCCGTTTCCATTTCCTCCTAATGGAGAATAACCTAGTAATCCTGTATTAGCTTGAACAAAAATATTTATATAACCATTCCAAGCATTTGATTGGTCACCAGTAGTTTTATTAATTGTAACAGCCAATTGTCCATCAGATAATCCAAAACCTGCAGGATGATTTTTATCTGCTAATGCAAACTGAATGCATGCTTCTCCATTATTAATCCCAGGAAAGTAAGTTGAAGCATTATTATTCCACTTTGAAATATCACTATTTGTTCCGGAGTAATCTTTATTCAATATATCTATTTGCGATTGTGCTAAAGCAATTAAGCAACTTGTATTCGGATTGCTAATGCCTTGAAAGTGGACTGCCATTGGTAATACAGTAGGTGTACTACACGCACCTCTAGAAGAGATCTCTGAATTTATCTTTTCAAAATTTTTCATTTTAATGGCATGTGCCTCTCTATATGCAGGATCTTCCATTAAGGATTCCATGTGTTTATCAGTTCCACAATTACGGTGTACAATATCATGTGTCTTTACATTTTCTATTTCTTCTACGGTAGGTAAATCTGCAAAATCATCCTTACAAGATGTTAGGATAAATAAACAAGTAAAAATTATTGCTGAAAATCTAAGTACATTTTTCATTTCAAAAGATTTAGTTGGTGAAAAAAATATGGTTTAAAATGTATTTGTCTAACCATGTATTTCTTATTTTTCAACAATTTAGGGGGAAAAGTGACCTGTTTTGGGCGTTTTTCTAGGAATCGACGGTTCTATTATACTTAGCATGGGTTTTATTATACTTAGCATATTTCAAAGTATCCGAAAGAGGGGTATTTTAGCTTTATATTTGACAAACAATGGATTCAAACAGCTTCATCTATAAGTTTATTTTTGATAAATTCTATCAAATACCTCGACATATACTGTTTTGGTGCTTTATCTATTTAGATGAACTTATCTCTTTATTAGGTTTGACTCCTCCATTAGATGACTATTATGACTTATTTAAGATTATGCCACTTGATATCACTGCAGTGCTGTTTAATCTTTATTTTTTGATACCAGTTTTCCTTTTAAAGGGGAAGACTTTTTTTTATTTGATTTTTAGTCTTCAGTCAGTCCTATTAGTTATTTCACTCACATATTTGATATTTGAAAATTATCTAGATACTGATTTTAATATGTTATCATATATTTTGTCAGATTTAACCTTGAATACCACTATGGTTGCATGTGCGGTCGCAATAAAAATGTCAAAGCACCTTTTTATAGACCGTTTGAAAATGGACGAAATGAAACAAAATCAAATGGAAACAGAATTGGCATTTTTGAAAAATCAAGTGAATCCGCATTTTATGTTTAATACATTGAATGGTTTGTATGTGATGTCAAAGAAAAAAGATGAAAACTTACCTGATAGCATAATGAAATTATCTGATCTAATGCGCTATCAAATATATGAAGCGGATCATAAAAAGGTTTCTTTGAAAAAGGAAATAGATTATATAGAAAATTATTTGGGGCTTGAAAAAATGAGACGCTCTGATTTGAATGTCACCTTTAAAATAGATGGCGATCCAAATTTTAAAGAGATTTCCCCACTACTGCTGATTGCTTTTGTTGAGAATGCTTTCAAGCATAGTTTTACAGTAGGTGAAGTGAAAAACAACCTAAATATTACTATTAAGTTGGAAAATGATCAATTGGACTTTGAATGTGTCAACAATATAGGTGTGACAGAGACGAAAGAAGGTGGTATTGGGTTAAAGAATGTGAAAAGAAGGTTGGCTTTATTGTATCCTGATAAACATAACTTAAGTATAAAAGAGGAAGGAGATTTACATTTCGTGAATCTAAAGATTGATTTAGGATGATAACCTATATATGTATAGATGACGAGCCGTTTGGGCGAGAAGGTATTGATCTCAATGCCAAGGATATCCCATTTCTGGAAAAGAAGGCTGAATTTCAAAACGCCATATTGGCTTCTGATTGGTTAAGTTCTAATGAAGTTGACCTCATTTTTCTTGATATAGAAATGCCGGGATTAAATGGCATAGATTTTATCAAAACATTAAAATCAAGACAGCAGATTGTTTTGACTACTGCTTACCCACAATTTGCATTAGAAGCCTTTGAATTAGATGTGATTGATTATTTGGTTAAGCCTATCAAATTTGATAGGTTCCTAAAAGCTGTAAATAAAGTCAGAGAGATTTTGGAGGCTAAGCAAGCTCCAGAGTCAATTATTGAAGCATATGAAGATACTTTCATGTATATAAAATCTGAAAGAAAGTATGTTAAGATCTACTACAAAGATGTACTATATATCAAAGGCCTAAAAGATTATGTCATGATTTTTACCAATACTGCTAAAATTATGACAGCTTTGAACATCAAAACCATTCATAAACAACTCCCTTCAAAACTCTTTGCTAGAGTTAGTAAATCTTACATCGTTCAGGTCAGACAAATAGAGACAATCGATGTAGATGAAATGCTTGTTGGAAAAACAGAGATTCCATTGGGGCCTTCTTATAAAGAAGAATTCATTAAAAAGTATGTCCTTACAAACCTAGTGTCAAGAAAATAGTTTATGTCGGTTTAACTCATAATTACCGAATTTCAAACGAAAGCGACCGAATTTAAAATTGATTTTTAAATAATTAATTAAATTCCTAACCTTGAGAAATTTCTTTGAGAACTAAACTATATCTTGTGGATTCAGAAATATTATCGAGTCAAAATTCAATTAGCAACAGTTTGCAGCAACCTAGTGACATATTAGAAAGGTTTTTTGGGTATAACACCTTCAGACCCCAACAAAAAGACATCATCGAAACAGTTCTTTCTGGAAAGGATGCTGTTGTTTTAATGCCTACAGGTGGTGGTAAGTCTATTTGTTATCAAATACCTGCTATCATGATGGAGGGGACCTGCATTGTCGTTTCACCATTAATCTCTTTAATGAGAGATCAAGTTGATGGCTTAAAAGATATTGGGGTCAAGGCAGCCTACTTAAATTCATCCTTATCCAAACAGGCATTCATGAAGACCTTGGAGACTTTTGGCAATGGCGTATTGGATTTGTTGTATGTCTCACCTGAAAAATTAATCTCGGATGGTTTTTTAACAAAAATAAAAGGCTTAAAAATTAATATGTTCGCAGTGGATGAAGCTCATTGTATCTCCTCATGGGGACATGACTTTAGACCTGAATACACCAAATTATCCCAAATAAAAGCCAGATTTCCAAATACACCAATAATTGCTCTTACTGCTACCGCAGATAAAATCACACGACGAGATATTATCAAGCAATTAAATTTAACAGAACCTGCTACTTATATCTCTTCCTTTGATAGACCTAACATTTCCTTAGAAGTAAGGCCTGGGCAAAAAAGGATTGAGCAAATTTTGTCTTTTATACTAGAAAGAAAAAGCAAAGTAGGTATTGTTTATTGTTTGAGTCGAAAGAATACAGAAGACGTAGCTGATAGACTTCAGGCTAAAGGGATTAAGGCAATGTGTTATCATGCTGGTATGCCTTCTGAAGCTAGATCTGAAGTTCAAGATCAGTTTCAAAATGATAACATCCAAGTAGTATGTGCAACCATTGCCTTCGGCATGGGAATAGATAAATCGAATGTCAGATGGGTCATCCATTATAATCTCCCGCAAAATGTGGAGGGATATTATCAGGAGATTGGTAGAGCAGGAAGAGATGGTGCCAATGCTGAAGCCTTGATGTTTTATAGTTATAGAGACTTTACAGTTTTTAGAGATATTTTCACAAAAAATGGAGGAGAAAATTTAGAGCTTAAATTATCCAAGTTAGATCGGATCATGCAATATGCAGAATCCCAAATTTGTAGAAGAAAAGTTCTTTTAAATTATTTTGGTGAGGACCTTAATGAAAATTGTGGCAATTGTGATGTATGCATCAACCCACCAGAATATATAAACGGAGATATAATTGCGCAAAAGGCGCTTTCTGCTTTGACAAGAATGAATGAAAGAGTAGGCGTTAGTATGTTGATTGATGTTTTAAGAGGTTCTGGCAAGAAAGAGATTTACAATCGGGGCTATGATAAGATAAAAACATTTGGAGCCGGTAGAGAACATAATCAAAATGAATGGCAATATTTCATTCAGCAGATTGTAAACAACGGCTTATGTGAAATTGCCTATGATCAAAAAAATGTTTTGCGTATTACAAATGCAGGCAAAGAAGTGCTTTTTGGAAATAGAAGTATACAGTTAGCCAGTCTTGAGAAAAAACTAGAAAGGCAAAAAGCTCGTGCAGCTCGTGCAGCTTCTGCACCGAGAATATCTAAGACCCAAACTTTGCAAGAAGAATTATTCGAACGTTTGAGATCCTTGCGTAGACGACTGGCTCAAGCGAAAGGGGTTCCACCATATATCATATTTACAGATAAATCTCTTGAAGATATGGCTAAGAGAAAACCTGTTAATGATTTTGATATGAGCGAGGTTTCTGGTATGGGGGAAAGGAAAATGTTTCTTTACGGAGCGCCTTTCAAGCAGGAGATCAAAGCTTTCATGCTAGAAAAGGGTAGGGCAGGCGTAAAAGTTGCAGGAGCAACACAACAGATTTCTTTAGATTTATATCAGCGAGGAATCTCTGTTCCTGACATTGCAAAAGAGCGTGGAATAGCAGAAAAAACAGTGACGATACATTTGGCAACGCTTTATGAGAATGGTGAAGATATTGACATACATAAATTTATTTCTAATAAAGAGCTCGATGTCATCCAACAAGTGGTTAAAGCCTTGAAAGATCCAATACATTTAAAAGATATATTTGAGGCCTTAGATGGAAAGATAGATTACGATAAAATTAGGTTTGCGATGGCTCATTTACAACGTAGGACAAATTAATTTCATGCGTAAGGTTATGGCTGGGAATGGGTTAGAATTAGAAGCCTAAAAAGTAGGCAAAAAAAAACCTAACGACCGTGAGTTATTCTCAGACGTTAGGTTGAATATGACCCCGCTTTCGCGGAGTGCCTCCTATTTCCTACGCTTTAAATCTTCCAAATACCGTTCCAATTCAACCAAGTCATGTATGAATACTTCTCTTGCTTTAGCACCATTGGAAGCACCGACGATACCCAAGGCTTCCATTTGATCCATTATTCTACCAGCTCTATTATAGCCTAATTTTAATCTTCTCTGAATCATTGAGGTCGACCCATGTTGATTGGTGACAACAAGTTTTGCCGCCTCATCAAAATTCTCATCAAGGTCTGCATACTTCAATCCTTTTCCTCCTGATATTTCATCCTGATCATCATGAAACTCTGGCAAGTAATAAGGCTCAGGAAAACCTTGTTGGTCTCCTATAAAGTCTAAGACTTTTTCAACTTCTGGTGTATCAATAAAGGCACATTGTAATCTCACTAGGTCAGAACCATAAGATAAAAGCATGTCTCCTCTACCTACCAACTGGTCAGCGCCACCAGTATCAATAATTGTTCTAGAATCCACCTTAGCAGTAACCTTATAAGCGATTCTCGCAGGGAAGTTTGCCTTTATAACACCCGTTATTATATTTACAGATGGCCTTTGTGTAGCAATGATCAAATGGATACCTACTGCTCTAGATAGTTGAGCCAATCTTGCGATAGGAGTCTCAACTTCTTTACCTGCAGTCATGATAAGATCTGCGAACTCATCAATAACAAGAATGATATACGGCAAAAATTTATGTCCGTTATTAGGGTTTAACTTTCGATCTTCAAATTTCTTATTGTACTCATTAATATTCCTGACATGTGCTGACTTTAAAAGATCGTAACGCTGATCCATTTCAATATGCAAGGAATTCAAAGTATGTACAACCTTCTTAGTATCTGTCAAGATTGGTTCATCAACTCCTGGCATGCTTGCCAAGAAATGCGAAGCCAATTTTGAGTAAGGAAACAACTCTACTTTTTTGGGATCTATCAAAACCAACTTTACTTGAGAAGGGTGCTTCTTATAAAGTATGGACATGAGAATTGTGTTGATACCAACGGACTTACCTTGGCCAGTAGCACCTGCTATCAAAAGGTGAGGCATCTTTGCCAAATCCGCTACAAAGACTTCATTTGAAATGGTCTTACCTAATGCTATAGGAAGATCCATTTTAGCATGCATAAATCGTTCAGATTTTAGTACCTCTTTGAGCGATACGGTTTGCCTCTTTTTATTTGGAACTTCTATACCTATCGTTCCTTTTCCAGGAATAGGGGCAATAATTCTAATGCCTAAGGCTGATAGACTTAATGCGATATCATCTTCTAGGTTTTTAATTTTTGAAATTCTAACACCACGAGCAGGGATGATTTCATATAAGGTAACCGTTGGTCCGATAGTCGCCTTGATTTTAATGATTTCTATCTTGTAGTTAGATAGCGTATCAACAATCATTTCTTTATTAGCTTCAAGTTCTGCTCTATTAATTTCAACCTTCTGACTGTCATAATCCAACAATAAATCAAAAGTAGGGCTTTCATACTTCGAAAGATCTAAAGTAGGATCATAGGATTCCAAATGCCGAGTATTGTCCTCCGTGATAACCATTTCTTCAGAATTCAATCCTGCCGTTGGTACGGAGTTGTTATCTTCAATTTCTAAGGTAGTAACACCTGAAGCAGAGGTTTGAGGGACTGGAATAGGCTCGTTTAATTCAAGTCCTAATTGTTCTCCTTTATTTTGAATTTCCATTGGTCCTTCTTCTGGATCAGCTTGAGGTTTATTCAGTTGTTTAGGATAGGTCCAATCGTCTTCGCCAACAGACTGTGATTTAGGCTTTGAAGCGGAATTTATCGCAACAGCTGGATTGTTTTTTTGCTTCTTCATTAAGAAGGCAGGAATAAGACCTGCAAGGAATTTTTTTGTTTTATATTGAATTTGAGCCAGTTGGCCAGTATTTGTAGACAATTCATTCATATCTGGATTTAACCACCAAATGCCAAATGCAACAAGGCCAGCAAGTATTAATAAGTAAACCCCTATTTGCCCCAATAGATTAGTGAGCCAAAATGCCAAAGTTGTTCCAAATCCACCTCCTAAAGGAAACTCTAGCCCACTGCCAAGAAATCCAAAAATGAAAGAGCCAAATAAAAGAAGAAAAAAGGTATTTCTGACCTTTTTGGAATAAAAGCTAAAAGGCAAGTTCTTTGTTTTATTAATCCCAACTACTCCAAGAATGTAAATGAACAAGAACGAAGACACTCCGAACCAAGAATTTATAAAACCATTAGATACTACTGCTCCTAAACGACCTAAATAGTTAGCAATATTACCTTCTGATTCGGTGAAAAATTTCCATTGAGCTTGGTGTACAAAAGCATGATCAGCCTTCCAAGTAAAGAGGTAAGATGTAAAAGCAATAGCCATATAAATGGCCATTAGGATCAAAATAACTCCTAATATTTTGGGAAATCTTTCGTCCTTCAAAAAATCAAAAGTAAGCTGCTTGTTGGTTTTCTTTTTTTTTCGAGCCATCCTAAGTCGTGGGATTTAGTATTTTATAGTGTCCATCGTGAAACCCCGAATATATAGCCTTTTTTTTGTATAGAAAAAAATTTAATAAGAAAATTAATGTTAATGTGTAAAATATTGGTTTATAGTGCTTTTCTTAGCTTAACCTGCAATAAATTCCGAAGCTCGATCACTCAATCTAAAACATTCTTGAAAGGCTTAAGGCCTATCAACAGTCAAACCCATCAAATAAAAGAAATAGCCTAAATACAGCACAGTTGAGATTAAACTAAAGCACTTAATAACATCCAAGGCAGGAGCAATATTTACACAATAAAGAAAAATGAAGAGGATCGCGAAGAGATAAATAATATTAAACAATAGTTGTTGTTTTAATTTCATCCTTACATCAATTAGAAACGACAATGGATGGACTATAAATCTAATAAACATGAATGGGGCCAACCAGCTAGCATAGCTTCCTGCAAGCTCCCATTCTGTGCCAAGAACAACACGGAATATTTGAGGTCCCCAAAAGAAGAATAAAATTGTCAAGGGAAGAATTAATGCTGCCAAGGCCTTATTCATTTGCCAAGTTAACTTTGCGAGAGAACCATCTCTTCTAAGCGCAGCTTCTTTAGCCGTTCTATAATAAACGGGACTCACTGCGGAAGCCACTAAACTCGTAGGTGCTGCTAATATTTTTTGATTTGCCATCGAAAAATGACCATTCATTGCAGATCCAAAATTTTGTTGAAAAAGTAGGTACGGAATATTACTAGCCAAAGCATTAGCCCAACCACCCAAAACACCATACTGAAAAAATTTTCTATAAGTCCTTGCTACACTGGTGACTAGTTCTTTTGGGATGATTCGTTTTTCAAATTTGCTGTAGTTTAGCATCATTAATGGAAAGACTAATTCGCCAAGAATAAAGCCTAAGATCAAGCCATTCCATTTGAAATTAAGGAGACCGAATAGAATTTGAAATCCAATAGTAGCCAAGGTTTGGGCGACAATTGCCTTTGCTATTCCTGCATATGCCTTCTTTCTATTAAGCCAATATTTTAAAGCCAAACTTTTGCCTTCTAATAAAATACTAAATGGCAAAGCCAATAACCAAATAGATGATCCTAACAATTGAACCATTCTTTCATGAGGAAATAGTTGAAAAAGTAATAAGCAGCACAAGGAGATTACACCAAATAAGAACCAATTTATTTTTACGCAGAGTTTAAATAAAGCTCTAGCCTCTATATCCTTTTCTGGCAATACAATGGAAGCTTCATAACCACCATTGACCATGATTTTACAGATCATGACGATAGCGATATATACTGCTAGGTAACCAAATGTTGGTATTTCATAAAGACGAGATAAGATGGGAATGGCTGCTAGAGCAAGTATACGAGCTAGGCCTATACCAGTAAACATCCGACTAGCGTCCTTCACAAATGGAGAGCTGCTGAGTTGTTTTAATAATTTTTTGAGATTGAAGATAATTAATCGGTTTTAAACAAGTACCATTTCCGTTTCCTTGAAAATTACGTCAAATTCCTTTAATTCTTCAAGTACTGGCGCATAGACCTCTTTCATTACTGGAATGTTAACTCCTTTTGCTGTGATTTTTCCTTGCATGACCAATTTAACAAAAATACCTAAGGGTAAGCCTACTAATCTTGCCATGGCAGTGTCCTCGGAGTCCTTTCCTTTCATTACTAAGGTAGAATAGAGGATTCGATCTTCCCCATCCAGACTATATTCAAATTCGTGTTGCATCACAATCATGTCCTTATCTTCATCAGACAATTTCCATTTACGTAACAATAAATTTTCAAGTATCATGGCTGGATTAGCATCCTTAATGGTTATTTTTTGATTACTAAAAAGTCCGAGCCATTCAAGTTTGTCTAATACTTCGGAGGTCGGTTTTAGTCCTATTAGTTTGGCTATTCTTTCTCTGGTTGTACCACCATCTTTTATATCTGTATAACCGTCAAGCCACTCTGAATATGTCAACTCATGGCAATTCAAAATAGGGTGTGAGCCATCAGTCAAGCCAATTTGAATAAGTGCATTCCAAGCATCACAGTAGCCAACATTTCGAAGGGTACCTCTAAGAATATTAGGGATGTTTTCTAGGCCGTAAGTTTTTCTATACAACAAAGAATCTCGATTAGCATACATTTCAAAATCACCCATGCCTTTTACATCAACAACTGTATGTTCTTTGAATAATCTTGAATATGGGGTGTATTTATAAATGTTGTCCTCCAAATATTGAGCAGTACCTTGTCCTGCTAATATTACATTTCTTGGATTCCAAGTAAATTTATATCTCCAAGGATTATTATCACATTCTGGTGAAATTAGACCTCCTGTATAAGACCTAAAGGATTTTATGACACCACCTTTAGCTTTTATCTCATCAATTTTTTCCATTGCTGACATATGATCTATGCCTGGATCCAATCCCATTTCACCCATAAAGATCAAATTCCTTTTTAGGGCTTCATCACCTAAGTCATACATTTCTTTTGAAACATAACTTGCAGTGATTAGATGTTTGCTTAATTCTATACAATCATGTGCTACCTCAATGTGCAAAAATGCCGGCAATAAAGAAACGACTATATCAGAAGCTTTTATCAAAGACCGTCTTAATTCTTCTTCTAAAACATCCAATTTTACAGCCTTTCCAGAAGGATGGGCTTTAAGCTTCTTTTTTGCTAATTCAAGATTGTTGTCAGCTATAGTTACAGACCAATCGTACTTTTTAGCTTGATCTAAAACGTAATTTATTAATGCTGTTGCAGATCTTCCTGCACCTATTATTAGTATATCTTTCATCTTATTACTTAAGCGATTTTCCTTTAAAAATTGTTGTACAAATAAAGTCTAATTAGACTATTTAGTTGACGAATTAAAAGTTAATTATTTAATTAATTATTGATATTTCCAATAGATTCTCTGCTTTTATTGAATTTTCTAAACTAGCAGCGGATTTTAACGTAATATATGCTACAATCATGAATATTGAACAAAATAAGAGCCAAAGTAAAAGGTAGTGTTTTAAAGGATTTGAAGGGATTGGATAAATCTCTTTCAAAGCTGATGAAATCGGCACATAAAGCCACAAAATCGGCCTATGCCCCGTATTCCAATTTTAAAGTTGGTGCAGCCATTTTGTTAAAGAATGGCAAGACTTTTAAAGGATCAAATTTTGAAAATGCTTCCTATCCCCTCTGTCTTTGTGCAGAAAGGGTTGTTTTAGCAGCAGCACATTCCTGCCACCCTAACAATATAGTCGAAGCTATAGCAATTACTGCCAAAAACGAAGTAAAAATACTTGATATGCCGATATCACCATGTGGTGCTTGTCGTCAAGTATTAGTAGAAGTGGAGCAGAAGCAAAAGCACCCACTGAAGGTAATCTTACAAGGAGAACAAGGGCCTATTTATGTATTTGATTCTGCTAGTGAACTTTTGCCCTTAGGATTTGATGGAGATCTTTTGTAAATGATTAAAAAGTCAAGAGTAAACGGAAAAGGAAGAAATTTTACTTTATTGTCACTTTAAACTTTTCCGTTTACCAATCACCGTTATATCTTTCAAAGCCCAAACCGCAGCCCTCCCATAAACCATCTCCTTGGCATAGCAGCTCCCAAAACGTTTTGATATTCAACATCTGTAATATTGTTCATTTGTAAACTGATTTCAAGATGTTCAGAAATACGAAAACTTGTCATTGCATTTAATAAATAATACGAATCTTCCAATGTTGAAGAAATCCCTGGCGCAATTCTAAATGGACGTTCCTTGTACAATCCGGTCAATCCAAATTTAAAAAACTTATTTTGTAGAAACAGTCTTGCACTGCATAAATGCTTTGCATGAGAGGAAATATAAACAGAAACCTCCTCTTCACTACTGCTAGTATTTAAATAAGTATAGGATATTGACGTACTCATTGTATTATTATTTCCTAGATCAAATTTTTGTGCAAGGTCAAGCTCCACACCAGTCGTACTTACATCAGAAATGTTTTCTGCAAAGAAGTAGTTTGCGCCTTCTTGTAAATCTCCAATCGCACCAATTTCACTTTGATTCCGCTCTACATAATCGATCAATTCTGATGACTGCCTTGCAAATGCAGTTGCTTTTAAAGTCAAATTTTCATTCATGTAATAATCAAATCCGATTTCTTCTGACCAGCTTTTTTCTGCCAATAAATCTGGATTTCCAAGACTTCTTCCTGCAGTCAAACTTTCTAAATTGTTTGAAACATATCGCTCTGTATAATCTGCTGCTCGAATACTTTTGCCAACTGCAGCCCTTAAAACAAGGTTGTCTAGTAAGTAGGAAGCATTTAACTGTGGAGAAAATTCAAACTTATAGTTTTGATCATAATCTGCTCGGATAGATGCCGTTAAAGAAAGTAAATCTATAGGTTTGAGCAAAGCCATGGCATAAACACCATAATGCCAATCTTGATGATTTCCTCTATCATTACTCTCTATTTTTCTCTGATCAACTTGGATTCCGGTTTTCAAATTAATCATCCTGCTTAAGTTGAATGAATGGTTTAGGTTCAAGTTTAAATAATCAGAAACATGTTCATTGGTTGATGGGAAATCAGGGCTGAAAACAAACCTATCCGTATTGTATTTGTAGGCTATATTAAAATCTGTAAAGCTTTTTTTTCCTACCTTAGAAAGCTGTGCATGACTCCACCAATTTTGCGTTATTTCTCTTGATTTATCTAAAGGGCTACTTGTATAAAAATACCTAGCACTAAAATCTCTATGGTCATAAGCCAATCGTGCTTTGGCTGTCCAAGCTCCGCCAAAACTTTGAGCAAAAGAAAGGCCAGCCGTTTTTATGTCAAAGTCATTGTAGTACTCTTCTAAAGTAGAACCATTCATAAGGACTTTTTCTTCTACATGTTCTCCGATAGATTGAGTGATGCTCAAGCCTCCTCCAACTTTCAATTTGCCTTTTTGAAAAGCAAATCCTTGGTTGCTTTTAACTAATTGATTGTCTCCAAAAATCAATTCACCTCCAATTGATTTTTCTTCTACTTTTTTATTTGAGAATGTTTTGCTAATAAAATTTATAACACCACCTACTGCATCAGGTCCATATAAAGCCGCTGCTGGGCCCCGGAGGATTTCTATCCGTTCTATTTCTGCAAAAGTAATTGGAATGTTGCCATTAAAATGTGCTGTTAATGGGTCATTTAACTTCATACCGTCTACAAGTATTAGAACTTGCGTAAAGGTCGACCCACGCATACTTATGTCAGCCTGCGCCCCAAATCCATTTCTAGATTGAATTTCTATTCCTGAAATTGTTTGCAAAACTTCATCCAAGGAATTTGCAGGAAGCTCCAACAATTGTTGTTGAGTGATCACAGTAATATGCCTACCTGTTTCGCTCATTTTCATGGGAAGGTTACTTGCATTTACTGTCACCGTATCGATATAGCTAATTTGCCCAAAGGCATAGGAACAAAGTAATACTAGGAGTATTGATAGATTGAATTTCATGATTTTCCAAAATTTTCCAAATGTAAAATCCTATGACTTCTATTTTGTCATAAGAGGGTAATTAATTTATAAGAGTAGCATTAATCATTGTTTAAGCTGCTCAAGGCTTCTTTTAGATCTTCAGGCTTATCAATACCAAAACTATCGTATTCACTTATACTGATAGTAATTTCATATCCTTGATCCAACCAATTGAGTTGTTCCAAAGATTCGGCCTTGGCCAATGGGGAAGCGGGCAAATCTAAAAGTTCTAGCAAAACATCTCTTTGATAGGCATACAAGCCAATGTGTTTGTAATAGGTATGCTTCTTCAGCCATTCCTCTTGTTTTACTCCTCTTAAATAAGGGATGGCTTGCCTGCTGAAATAGAGGGCTTTCATATGCTGATCAAAAATAAGCTTGACAGTATTAGGGTTGAAGAGATGTTCTTGTTTTTCAATTTGTTTAGCCACGGTCCCAATAGGGTGTTTGGTTTTCTTCATTTGACTAATTAGATCATCAATTTGAATGGGATTGATAAATGGCTCATCGCCTTGAATGTTGACAACCAACTCAAAATCCTTTAATGATTTAATGACTTCCCCGATTCTACTTGTCCCATTGGGATGATTCTTATCTGTCATCATGACTTGCCCAGAAAAGCTTTGAACACAATCGAAAATTCGTTCATCATCAGTAGCAACAATCACATCTTGAAGTTGCTCGACTTTTAGACATTGTTTATAAACACGTTCGATCATGCTCATGCCAGCTATGTCCACCAAAGGTTTGCCTGGGAACCTTGTGGACTCATATCTTGCTGGAATAACGCCGATAGATTTCATACGTATTATTGGATTTTGTTATATGAATTTTGTAATTTTGTTGCTACTTAATAATGGAACCTATGAGCAAGTTATACATTCTTGGCATTTTTCTTTTTACAAATTTCATACTATTAGCTCAAGTAGAAGAAATGGTAGCTCCTCCATTGGCGGCCAAACCCGATTCGACTATAATTGATGTCATGCCAAACGGCAATAAATTTGTGCCTCATTTTACCTTAGAAGGCGAAGACCTAGTGAGTATAGCCACTTCATATGGTGTCCCTTATTGGGCAGTTGAAAAATTTAACCCTGGACTTACAGAACAGAATGTTACACCAGGTGTTTGGATCAAAATCCCACTCCAAAAGCATAGAGTTTATAAATACATAACAGAGTTATCTGCCCTAGATACCTTGCAAAAAGTCTACTATAAAGTAAAGAAAGGAGAAACACTCTATGGCATAGCTAAAAGAAATTTCGAAACAGAAATTCATTTAATACAAGCCTATAATTACCTCGAGAATAATGAAATATCAGTGGGTCAACTCTTGCATGTGGCTTATATTCCAAGGTTTGATTGGGGCCCAATCTTAAGTTTTGAAGAATATGATCCTATCGTTGAAGATGAAACCCTTCAAAATGAATTCGTAGCAAAAGGCCCTGATCACAAGCTTTTAGACGAAAGAGGAGCGGCAACCATAAGTGCCAAAATCGGTGATGATGCTTCTTTGTTTGCATTACATCGCACAGCTGCTAAAGGATCTGTCATTAAAATATCCAATCCAGATACCGGTTTTACGGTACATACAAGGGTTTTGGGCAAAATACCACCAACACAATATCAAAAACACATCAAAGTAGTTGTTTCTCCTAAAGTAGCTGAGCTACTAGGAGGCATTAATAAAGAGTTTTTCGTAACATTACAGTATCACAAATAGTTGATATTGTTCTATGGAATATTATGAAAATGTACTCGGTGTTATAGGTAACACACCTCTTGTAAAAATCAATAAAGTAGCAGCTGAAGTCCCAGGGCTAGTGCTAGTCAAACTAGAAACTACCAATCCTGGCCATTCCATTAAAGATAGGATGGCACTAAAGATGGTTGAAGATGCTGAAAAAGCTGGCTTGATCAAACCTGGTGGGACCTTTATAGAATGTACTTCTGGAAATACTGGAATGGGAATCGCCATTGCTGCTTGCGTTAAAGGCTATAAGTGTATATTCACAACTTCAGATAAGCAATCAAAAGAAAAGTTTGATATGCTTAAAGCAATGGGATCTGAAGTAATTGTTTGCCCAACAAATGTTACCCCAGATGATCCACGATCTTACTATTCGGTAGCTGAAAGGTTGAGTAAAGAAATTCCAAATTCTTGTTGGCTGAACCAATACGATAACCTAAGTAATCGCCAAGCTCACTATGAGTCAACTGGTCCTGAAATTTGGAAACAAACAAATGGGAAGGTTACCCATATTGTAGTTGGTGTGGGTACAGGTGGAACCATATCTGGTACAGCCAAGTATCTAAAGGAACAAAATCCCAACATCAAAATGATAGGTATTGATACCTACGGTTCTGTATTTAAAAAATACCATGAAACTGGTGTCTTTGATGAAAAAGAAATATACCCTTATATAACAGAAGGAATAGGAGAGGACATCCTTCCAAAGAATGTAGACTTCAGTTTGATCGACCATTTTGAAAAAGTTGGTGACAAGGAAGGGGCGGTTATGGCAAGAGACCTTGCTAAAAAGGAAGGATTGTTATTTGGTTATTCTGCTGGTTCTGCATTTGCAGGTTTACTCCAAATCAAAGATCAGTTTGATAAGGACTCTGTGATAGTCGTCATCATTCATGATCATGGAAGCCGCTACGTTGGGAAAGTCTACAATGATGATTGGATGAGAGAAAGAGGATTCTTAGATGATGAACTAAAAGTAAAAGATCTGATAAGATCTAAATCGAGCAAAGATTTTTTGACGGTACAAGCTAATGATGAAGTTAAAACTGTTTTAGAAATAATGAAATCAAAAAACATCTCCCAGTTGCCTGTGGAAAAAGATGGTTCTCTTGTAGGTTCAATAACTGAAACTTCTGTATTGAGTCATTTATTGGAAAATGCTTCCAATGGAAAACAAGGAAAGGTGTCTGAAATCATGGGTGAACCTTTTCCTATGGTAAAAGAAGATCTTGCCTGCAGTCAGTTGTCAAAATTCTTTAGCAAAGATACACCTGCGGTTATTGCGGAGGATATGGCTGGAGCAATGCATATCTTGACTAATTATGACATCATTCAAGCTGTGTAGAAAGTTAGCACCTAAACATCATTCATCAAATAAAAAAGCTTCCTAAACAAATCGGTTTAGGAAGCTTTTTTATTTGATGATTAATCATCTCGTTTCTTACTGTTTAAATTGTATATAAAGTTGTCTACGGTGGGCCCTAATAAGTATTCAACAATATTTGGCCCTTTTTTCATGAAAGTATTTGGTGGTACTACTACCACAATTGTCCCATCGTGTTTTTTAATAGTGATATCATAATAACCATCTTCTGGAATGTCTAATGTAGCAATATTGATTTCATCCTCTACTATCAATTCAATATATTTTACCAAAACCTTTTGCAGAATTGGGCCTCCGGCCAAAGGTGTACAAGGTGCAATCTCTGCTAAGAATTCGCCTCCAATTACAACTTCAAAACCATTATTCAGTTCGATACAGTTGGCTTGATAGGTTATGCTGTCTAATGCTCCTACAACAACTGTTGAATAAATGGTATCACTAACTTGATAATTTGTGGAGGCTTGAGTACCCGTATAAGTTTCATTTGTTGGGCAGGTATTGCAAGCTTGACAAATTGTTCCGCCACAATCGATAGCTGTCTCCTCCCCGTTTTGAACACCATCATTGCAGTTAGGTGCCAAGATTTGAATTGGATCTGAGTTTGCAAATAAAGTTTCTGTTTCATTGGAACTCAAGCTTGCAGTATTTCTAATTTCAATTTTCAGATTAGACAAACTGATATCATCCACATTCCAACCATATATACCCTGAGTTTGATTTGTGTAAAATGAAAATTTTATTTTACAATATTCTCCACCATAAGAACTCAGATCTACAATACTTTCTTGATAAGTGCCATTATTTCCACTAAAGGCGGGCTGCTCAGGGTTGTTAAAAATAAAACTATTGTAAGGATTTTGATTAATATAAAAACCTAGATCGTCCCAAGTTCCGCCTCCATCTTTTGAGATAGAAATGGTCCCTCCATCGACTTCAAGTTCTGTATCGAAAAAGTGAAAAAACTTAAATTCGCTGCTATCGGTTAATAAGACTTCATCTATTAATACCAATTCTTGTAAATTGGCAAAATCCACGTTTCTTGCAAACCAAGCTGTTGCTCCTGAATATGGATTTAATGGATCTTCTACCCAAACTTGCGTAAGATTTGGTTTGGAACTAAGATCCCATAAAGTATTTCCAGCTTCCACATCGTCAAATATGGCATATGAAGGACCTAGTAATGAGCTATCTACTTTCAACTGAAAGGTATATTCTAAAGAATCATTTCCAACTAAGGTGGTACTTGGCCAGATTATTTTATCAACATTAAATGATCCACTCATATTTGCAGAACCCGCGACATAAGAAACGTATTCTTGGATGCTATCTTCAATAATTAGATTGGTATGAGAGGTATTAGATTTGTTTACAACTTTTATTGTATAATTGATCAGTCCACCTGCAGTAATAGTATCAACATCTGCAAACTTTGTAAACTGGAGACTACAGTCTGAAGGAATATCAAAAGCCTCGGAACCATCATTGACTGAATTTGTACTTCCTTGGCTAGCACTTGCTCCAAGTCCTCTAGCAGCAAAAGTTTCCCAAATAATACATTCATTTGTCCCGTCAAATAAAGCAAGATCTGCATCTAAAATAGCATCTCTTCCATCTATAAAACCGGGTGAGCAAGGTTGTAGTTTTATGGCCTCAATAATTATTTCCATTAATTTGTTATTACCTCCAGTACCATTGATCAAGTCAGAATCATAGCCATAAACATCTATAAATGCCCAAGTCAGATCCCAAAGCATACTGGCCCAAACAGAACCCACTCCATGCGGAATAGAAACAGAACTTATATCTGAATAGGTGAATGGGTTTACATTTATATCTGCGGTGTAAGGGTAATTTCGAATTCCAGCACCATTGTTTGATTGTCCTTTTACATAGGTACCTATTCCTCTTAAATCATTTTTTGTGTCGCCTGAATCAATGGTCATCATTAAGCCAAACCAATCTGACCAGCCTTCTCCCATCTGCTCTTCATTACTCAAACAATTTGAATTGTTTGCACCTCCAGCAAGTCGTATCGAAATTCCATGCCCGTATTCGTGAACAATTATACCATTATCAAAATCACCATCTATTTGGATCCCTGAATTTGATCCATCTATGTTAATATTTACACCAGGATTTGGGAGATAATTCTTTAAAGAGTCACAATCTTCTTGACTCATCATTACGGAAGGAATGGTTACGGAGGCGCCATTAACTCCTGGACCCATATTGAAGATAGAACCAGCAACATTATTGCAAATGATTGCACCAACGGCTCCTGCGTTTTCAGCATTCAAAACTTTAGTCCCAAATTCACAATTACCTCTATCTATCATCGCTATTTTACCATTCATTGCAGATGTATTTGTAAAAGCATTGCACCCTTCAGTAGGATTTGCAGAGCCATCATCAGCAATGACAATATCTTCTGTTATGGAATAGTTTTCATTTCCAAAAGTTGCAGCTGCTACTTGATATACACCTTCTACTTGACCAGGTGAATTAACTGTAGAATTTGCCGAAATTGCTGCAGACCACAAAAACATTTGCATTCTTGAGCTTGTGCCATCAGGCGGTACAGACATGTTTGCATTATTTAATCCAGAGCCGTCCAAGCCATCAGCAATTACATAATCACCAGCTAGACCACCATTCCCATAGTTGTTGGATTGGAAATTTCCAGCAGCTTCATCGAACCCATAATGGTACCAAACATCATGTGACAAATTGTTCCAATAAAACAAATTTGTAAGGGCAGCATCTTTATTATTAGTTGGAGCTTGATTAAAATCTATTGTAAAATCAAAATCTAAAGAAGCGGTTCCATCTGGAGAATAGCCTGTTCCATTATTCCCATTCTCATCTTCTTGTGCATATACATTATTTCCTCTTGTAATAGTATACTCTGGACCTGCAATAGCATTCGTATCATGCCAGCCATAAGGAGAGGCCGTCCCATCTGCTGGGTCTGCAACTAAGGTTCTGCCGCCATGAGATGGACTTTCGGTTGGTGCTGCAAATACATTGTAAGAATCTGGGTTGAGACTAGATGATTTTTTTGAGTTTAAAGTTGAACAAGAATGTTCGCTACAACTATGTTTATTTTCTGTATTAGTTTTATGATCATGTTTACAAGATACTGTCCAATTAACCATACTCAAAATTGAGCCGTCTATTGCATCAATTTTTACCGACCACCAATCACTTGTGTTATATTCTAGGATGTCAAAATCGTATGCCAAGTTTACCTCAGTTTCAGATTTGGGATAGTACATTAATTTGACCTTAATTTCTCTTTCCGAAATGGAACCTCCTGAAAAGGTGATTCTCTGGTCAGTTCCACTTATTCCAGAAATCTGATTTGGAAAGTTTGAATTGTCATAGTTTTGATTGTCAGAGAATATTGTCAAAGCATCAAGATGACTCAAGCTTGGAGAAGTAACATTTATTTTATTTGCTAAATTTTGTATGAACTGATTATTTGTATGTAGCAGAATGCCAGTTTGCATTTCATGAAAACTAAACAAACTATTATAAACTTCTATGCCATTGTAGCGCTGATAGATATAGCTATGTCTAACTTGAGAAGTATTAGAAATGTGTTCGGATGATAAATACCAATCTGTAAAATCAGTCGGGTCTAAACCATTTTGAATACTGTATTGTTCAAGTAGATTTTCTACTGCTGTGTATTGAGCATTGAGAAAGCTCAAGTTGAAAATCATCAGATTGAAAACAAATAAGAAAATTGGGATTTTTTGTAAAATTCTATTTGGCATTAACACCTTTTTTAAATGTTACTTTTAAATTAGCAAGGCTCTCTTCGAGACCAAAATTAGAAAATTTGATCAAATTCCATCCTTGTTGATAAGCACAAGATTCTATAGAAATTATTTTTTCATCGAAAGAATCACTGATTAGCAATTCCATTTCAACATCTGTTTGGCAATAAAATTTTAATATTGTGATTCCAGATTCCCCTTGTTTTGAAAAGCTATAAAGATCTGTAGGGACATCATCACTTTCAGTTGGTCCATCTTGATTGGCTCCAACATAGGAGGATGAGGCAGGCTCTTTTAACAACATTGCATTGCAACCCCTTATTTCTGCTTCGAAATTAGAATTTGGTGGTGCATAAAATTCGTTGTCAAGGCAAATAGAATCACCTGCAGAATAATAAACCAATGAACTAGGGGCAATTTTCACAGTTGAATTTATTTTTAATTGAGCCTCATAGACACCATCGGCTTGAGGGCCTGTATAAATTTGATGCGCTAAGCAGTTAGAACCAGATTGAAAAGATTGAATTGGATGAAATCCAGTTAATCTACTACCGCAATCTGATCTTAATTGAAATTCATACACAGCATTTCCACTAGTGCTAAATGAAAAGGTAGGACTGCTTAAACTAATTGTTGTCCATTGAGTTGATCCGGATATTCTATATCTAAGTTCATATCCCAAAGCTCCATCTACTGGAGACCATTCTATTCTGGAAAGTGTTGGTTTAAGATTTAAGACTATGGCATCATTTGGAGCGGCACATTCACAAGCAGCACAAAATCCTCCACAATCAACATCTTGTTCAAAGCCATCTTTAATTCCATTGCCACAAGTATTGTCTAATGACAAGGTAGTAGAAAGAACATATAGGCCTGTACTGATGTCTGAACCAATGATGGTCTCACTTGGAAAAAATGGATAGGTCCCCCAACATCCAGCATATCCAGAATAACTTGAATTGCTAAACGTATCGTAGTATGCATCCAATGTTGTATTTGAAGGATCAGAAACATCCATAATTGTAATGCCATCTTCGTAGGATGAAATTATCGCGTAGTCACCTATCATATAAGGATTGTGATAAGTAACGCTCAAACCACTACCTGATATCAATGGATGTCTAAAATCATCCATGAAGCTTGGACTTGAAGGATTTGAAATATCAAAAACCGCAAGTTTTAAACCTTTTGGTACTTCCTCCGCAACAATGTATTTATTGCCATTGTCATAAAACCAACCACTATGGTTATATCCTGCCGCAGGGGTTTTGTTTGTTCCAATTAAACTTGGAGAAGTAGGTGTTGTCATGTCTATAATATAAAAACCATCATAGCCTGAAGAGGCGTAAACTGTATCATTATATACAAAAGCATCATGGATGTAATTTCCAGAAACATTTACAGAAGCAATTACTGGTGGATCAGATGGGTCTTCTGCCAAATCATAAACGATCAAGCCACTGTTTTGTGTGTTGGATCCAATTACATAAAGTTTTGACTGCGGAACATCGATGTAAATATTGTGAGCCCTTCCGAATTTTGAATTTTTCTGATATACTTTTGATACAGACCCAGAAGGCAAATCAGTTAAATCAAAGATCATTAATCCTTCATTGCCAACATCTGCAACAGCATAAGCATAGTTTTCATATGTTTTAATATCTCTCCAAGTGCTGTTTGCCCCTGCTATACCTGAATATGATCCACTAAATCCTTGTAAGTAAACAGGTGCGGAAGCTGTGCTAATATCAAGAAAGTGAATCTTAGTTTTAGATCCAATGATTGCATATTCATTTCCTTCTTTATCAGTATAACCCCAACAATCATTGTAGGAGTTTGCAGGATCATCCCAAGTGCCTTCAAGTGTCATATTTAGGCTTGTTTGAGATAAAACAATTGAGCTTTGAAGTAAATAAAGAGTAATAATTACTGCTAACGACTTATACATTTGAGTTTGTGTTTTTGTAATTCTAGTTTTGTGAACCTAAAGGCTTTGTTTAGAGGCTACTAAAGATATATATTATAGTTTGTTTTCTGAGAAAGAAGGAAAAGAATGTTCTTTTTTGGACATAATTTTCCTAATGGCTTCAAGGATTTGATCCTTAACTTGACTCTAAATTAAAATAGTTGGATTTTATGTCTAAATAATAAGGTATTTAGAAACGTTAAAGACTTATTTAGCGTTATTAAGCTGGATAAAGAGCAAACATATTATATATATATTTCTTAGGCCATCATTAATTGGTTTATAGCTTGAAATTTAATATGTTTGAAATAAGCAACAGAACAAGCATATTAAGAAAATAAGGTAATGTCAGAAGGTTATCAGTCACCAGATTCAAAACAGTTTAAGTTCAGAGAACTTAAGGTCTATTCCTCTACAGAATGGCTTGCTGACAATAAAAAGAAATACAGACAGGTATTTGATCGATTTAGAACTTCTTATATATATGCGGAACTGTCATTTTACAACAAGCAATTTGATGAAGAAGATTGGGAAGTTGAAATTGAACTTAAGTGTTTTCAATTAAAAAAAGACCGAAAAGAGAGAATTGAGCTTTGCACCTTGCCATTCAAAAGAAAGTTAGTAAGCAAGTATGACAATGTCGTCTACATAAGAGAAGGATGGGGCAACAAGAAGGAAGGCAAGTTTTGGAAAAAAGGCACCTACTATTGGGAAGCCTGGATGGACGGTGAACGAGTGGCTACAAAATACTTCTATATAGAAGATGCAGGTCCAACCTTGCTAGAAGATCCCAACCCATATTTAGAAGTAAAATCGCTTAAACTGTACGAAGGGCCTTACGATGACGTAATGGAGAACGAGCGCTTATATGCTAAAGCTTTTAACGCTGAAGAAACGAGATACATTTATGTTGAGATCTTGCTTAAGAATTTAAATAACCTTAGAACTTGGCACTCAGAGGTGTTTACTAAGTTTTATAATAATGCCAGAGAACTCAAAGGACAAGTAGTAAGACTTCAAAAGGTTGAAAAGAAGGAGGATTACATCAAGATCACTGCTGGTTGGGGATCAAATGTCAAAGGTTCTTGGCGTAGAGATATGTACTCTGCCGAAATTGTTTTCATGAACAATGTTTTAGGTATAATTCCATTTGAAGTGGGAGATGATTATACAGAAGGAGCAGCAACGGTTCTTCTTCCAGACAGAAGAACTCCATTGGTGATGACGCCTGAAGATGATATTGAAAGAACCTTTGAAGATGTCATGGAACATCTTGATGCCATGATAGGTTTGGAGGATGTTAAAAAACAGGTAAGAGATCACGCTAACTATATAAAGTTTCTTCAGCTTAGAGAAGAAAAAGGCTTTGAAGAAAAAGAGGAGATCAATGTTCATTCCGTATTTATCGGTAATCCAGGAACAGGAAAAACAACCGTGGCTGGAATGATGGGCAAACTATATAAAAAAATGGGTTTGCTCTCTAAAGGGCATGTCCACGAAGTGGATCGGGTAGATCTCGTAGGGGAATATATAGGACAAACTGCTCCCAAGGTAAAAGACGCCATAGAAAAAGCTAGAGGTGGGGTACTCTTCATTGATGAAGCTTATTCTTTGGCAAGATCCAATGATGATTCAAAAGATTTTGGAAGAGAAGTAATAGAGATTTTAATTAAAGAAATGTCAAATGGAAAAGGTGATCTTGCAGTTATTGTAGCAGGCTATCCAAAAGAAATGGCTCATTTTTTAGATTCAAATCCAGGTATGAAATCGAGATTCAAAATTTATTTTGAGTTTGCTGATTACTTACCCCAAGAGCTTTCTAGAATTGCAGATTATGCTTGCAATGAAAAAGAAGTTCAACTTCAAATGGAAGCAAAGGAAAGAATTGATAGAATTATAATAGATGCTTTTAGGTCAAGAGATAGAACTTTTGGCAACGCAAGGTTTGTTTTTGATTTGATTGAAAAAGCCAAAATTAACTTGGGATTGAGAATTATGAATTCACCAGATCCTAAGGCTGTTGTAAAAGAATTCTTATCCTATATTACTTTGGATGATGTCAAAAACATTCAGGTTGAACAAGTTAAAGTCAAGCCATCCATTCCGGTAGATGATCAACTACTAAAAGAATCACTTAAGGAACTTGATGGCCTAATCGGTATAACAAAGATCAAAGAAGATATTCATGAAATGGTTTCTTTGGTTAAGTATTACAACAAGAGTGGAAAAAACGTTTTAAACAACTTTTCCTTACATACCGTTCTTGTAGGAAACCCCGGTACAGGTAAAACAACTGTTGCAAGGATTCTTGCAAAAATATATAAAGCGCTTGGTGTTTTGGAAAGAGGACACATGATTGAGACTGATAGACAAGGATTAGTTGCTGGATACGTTGGACAGACTGCAATGAAAACTTCAGAGAAAATTGATGAAGCTATTGGAGGAGTTCTGTTCATTGATGAAGCCTATGCACTGAGCTCAAGTGGAGGAAATTCTAGAGGTGACTTTGGAGATGAGGCGATTCAAACAATCTTGAAAAGAATGGAAGACCTCAGAGGGCAGTTCTTTGTTTTTGCAGCAGGTTATCCTGATAATATGGAAAGCTTCTTAAAAGCAAACCCTGGTTTAAATTCAAGATTTGATAAGATTTTGAAATTTGAGGATTATTCTTCTGAGGAACTTCTTGAGATTGCAACTTTGATGATTGCAGAAGAAAAGTACACGCTTGATGAAGAAGCAAAAGAACATTTGACAAAATACTTTGCATTTCTATTTGAATTTAGGGACAGGTATTTTGGAAATGCTCGTACCATACGACAAGTGATTCAAGAAGCCATTAAAAATCAAAATCTTAGAATGGCTGAAGAGAATGAAGGAGTAGAAATCGACCATATCATTACCATAAAAGATGTATCAAATTTCAAACTTGATAAAGATGATCTCATCTTTAATAAAAAGGGAATTGGTTTTAAAAAATAGGAAGAAGTAAAACGATGAGTTCGTTTAATCAAGAATAACTACTTGTTCAATTGCAAGAACATTTCCATCTAAATATACTGTCAAAAAGAATAAGCCAGGTGAAATATTTTCTAAAGAGATCTTTTCTTTAATCTGTTTATTAGTCTCATAGGATTGATGATGGACAAGTCCACCAACGGAGTTAAACAAATTTATCTCTATCAATCTCGGAGTTTCCAATTCTAGATTTATTTGTATAAAATCAACTGCTGGATTTGGTCCAATACTTAAATATTTAGTCAGAAAGGAGTGGTCATTATTTAATGGACCCAAATATTCCCCTTCCCCAACAATGCTACATCCATTAGCATCAGTAACTGTCAAACCATAAGTCCCTAATCCAATATTTGCTAAAACGGAAGTTCCTGTTAAGCCTGTACTCCATTTATAATCATAAGGCGATGTTCCGCCTAAGACTCTGCCTATTAAAGCATTGTCATCATTGATAAATTGTAATTTTAATTCGTCCGGCTCATGTATCGAAATGGTAGCACCATCTGTGCATCCATTTACATCTGTTATAAAAACAGTATACGAGCCTTTTCCGATATTATTTTTGTCTTCTGTAGAAATTTCGTTATCCCAGACAAAAGTAAATGGTGCAGTGCCATTTGTCATTTGAATATCTATGGATCCATCTTGTAATCCATTGCAAGATGGAGCAGTGATGTTTACATCAAACTCAACCTTTTTGTCATCAATTAATATATTTGCATCAGCAATACTTTCACAACCACTTCTATCGCTTACAGTTAATTTGTAATTTCCAGAAGGAAGATCTTCAATAGAAGGAGTTTCCTCAGCTGTACTCCATATGTAGGTATAAGGAGTAATGCCACCTTCCACCAATGCCGAGGCAGCACCAAACTCACCGCAGAGACCATTTTCAACTGCTATGCTAGCTTGTAAAATTTCTGGTTCTTGAATGATTGTTCCATTCGTCGCTGTCAAGCCAGTGGCATCTGTTACTGTTACAACATAACTGGATGGGGATAAGTCAGCAATGGTTTGGGTATTGGCACCATTTGACCATATGTAAGTGTAAGGATTTGTTCCACCCGTAGGAATTACAGAGGCAATTCCATCATTTAAACCATGACAACTAACATTTGAATGGACCACATCAGCAATAATATCATTTTGCGAAAAGCAAATAATAGGAAAGAAAATAATAAGAAATATTAGAAGTTTTTCGTTTGTTTTCATCAACAACTTAGTAAAAGTTATTATGTATAATGATGTTCTCAAAGATACGTAAAATACCTTCTCTGGTTTAGTTCAGAAAGTTAAAAACTTATTTTATTTATCATCCCTTTTTATAAATTTGAGCTTTTCTTGCTAGTTTTTAATATATATTACTTTTCATATGGATATAAAGGAGTTTTACAAGAAAGTTGATGCCTTTTTAAAACATGCAGAAAGTTCGTTATTTGATAAGCTCAAATTGGATAATTCTGATCTAGTAAATGCAGTCAAAAACAATAATCCTGCTGAGGTTGCAAAAGCCTTAAATGCATGGGTTAATCCCAATAAAGAAGATGGTTTAGGTAGAATTCCTTTACCAAATGCTGTTGAAAATAATAGCATTCTAATTGTTGGAATGCTCTTAAGAAAAAAAGCTGATCCAAATGTTTTGGGAAAAGATGGACAAAGCCCTTTGTTTAAAGCAGTCTTTTGGGAGAATGAAGAATTAGTGCAGATCCTTTTGCATGCTGGAGCAAAGGTTGATTTTGAAAATTCAAATGGCAAAACTGCTTTAGAAGAAGCCGAAGCAAATTCTTACAAAAGAATCATTGCATTCTTAAAGGGTGATAAAGTCTCTAAAAGAAAGGAGCAAGTTGCCAAAGACACCGCGATTCATGAGAAAATGAAGCAAAAAGCTCAAATCGTTAAAAATGAAAAGGAGGCAAATCAGAAAGCAGAACGAGAAAAAACAAATCAAATCTTAGCAAAAAGTATTCAAGAAAAATATCTAAAAGATGATGCTTCTATTGATTTGGCATTAAATGCAGCAATCAAAGCTAAGGATTCTGAAGCTGTTAAATATTTTGTTGATAGAATTGATAATTTAAATGATTTAGCTTTCCAAAATAATCCTTTAGCCTTAGCTATTAGCTTGAATCAGACCAAACTAGCAGATTATTTGATAGAATCTGGAGCGGATATTTTTTATAAAGAGGAGAATGAATCTGAATATTTGATTTTTATTGATGCTATTAGAAGACAGCATCATGGACTTATCGAGAAAGCTTTGCAAAAGAATGCTAATAGCAAAGAGCTTTTAAACGATAAAAGTCAATCTTTGTCAGCACAATTTCTTGCTTACAAGGATCCTAAAATGTTTGACATCTTATTACAGGCTGGAGCGGATCCTTACTTTGGAGGAATTGAAGGAATTTGTCCCATCAAAAAAGCGATTGAAAAAGGTTCAATTGCCATTCTGCCAGTCTTGGCCAAAAATAAAGTTGACCTTACCATTGAAACGGAAGGCAAAACACTCTTGAATTGGGCTACCAATAACAAACGTAAAGATTGGGTTAATGGCCTAATTACAGAAGGAGTCCTGAGTAATATGGATCAAAACAGCATGCAAACTTTGATCAATGAGGCTGAAAGTGTTGAAGATCAAGAGGCAGATATTATTGAAATGTTGAAAAATAGTTTAGATAAAGTCTGATATTAAATTTTAAATTAATATGTATGAATATCTATCCTTAGAAAATAACAAAAGCATCCTTTAATAAACATAGTTGGATAGATTTTCCTTAATATTGACTGACCAAAATGTTTTGAATGTTCTTTTTGTTGAAGCTTGAGATATATCAGTGGTTGGCACCTTTAATAGGACTGTATTTTATATATAGGACTATCTCTCAGTATATAAAAAAGAAACGTACCATCGTAGCAGCACTTATCTGGATTCTCTTTTGGGTAAGTACGATTACATTGGCAATTATACCTAATCAAGTCACAAACAAAATAGCTGCAATCTTAGGCTTTAAAAGTAATGTCACTGCAATCATATTTGTAGCTATTGGTCTTCTTTTTCTATTTATTTTTTACCTATCCTCTTCAATAGAAAAACTAGAAAATCAACTTACTGAATTGGTAAGAAAATTAGCTATCGACGAACATACCGATCAAAAAACCAATGAGGAAATTGAAAAAAATAGTTAAGTTATCGAGCAAGCTACGTTCCTAACACCCTGATACCTGATTTCTATGAAAATTCTATTTGTGCTTGAAAACTATTATCCGCACATCGGAGGTGTAGAAACACTCTTTAAAAATTTATGCGAATCTTTAGTTCAAAACGGTAACCAAGTCACAGTCATCACAACCCGTAAAAACAAAAGTGATCTAAGAAGCGAGTCACTCAATGGCGTGCTGATAAAAAGATTGCCATATAATGATAGGTATCTTTTTACTTTCTTCTCAATTTTTCCAATTTTAAAAATTTGTGGACAGTATGATCTGATTCATACAACTTCCTACAACGCAGGATTGCCTGCGCGGATGGCGGGATTTTTTAAAAGTAAAAAAGTGTTGATTACTTTTCATGAAGTATGGGGAGATCTCTGGTATGAATTGCCCTTCATGAGTAAACCAGGTCAATTCTTGCACAAACTTTTTGAAAAGCTTTTGCTAAATTTAAATTTTGAAAAGTACATCGCAGTTTCAAAGAGTACGGCTAGTAATTTGGAAAAATATGGCGTTTCAAAGGATAGGATTCAAACCATATACAATGGCATAAATTACAACGAATTTCAGCTTACTGAAGTAAAGAAAAAAGAAATAAAAACTTTTACTTACTTCGGAAGATTAGGCATGTCGAAAGGTCTGGAAATTGTAATTGATGCAGCATTACTTTTAAAACAAAGCCAGCTCCAAGCAAAGGTTCAAATGATTATACCTCTTGAACCCGCACATTTTTTAAAAAAGCTTAAGTCAATAATTAAAGAAAAAGGTCTTGCTGAATTTATTGAACTAAAGCATAATTTAACTTTTGAAAAATTAAAAATAGAAATTGCAAGTTCATTTTGTATTTTGCTTCCTTCTTATAGTGAAGGCTTTTGTTATGCAGCTATTGAAACGATGGCTTTAAAAACCCCAATTATTTCTTCAGGTAGAGGAGCATTGAAAGAGGTTGTTGGAGGCCAATATTTAGAAATGGAAAAATTGACTGCACCTGCCTTATTTGAATGCATGCAAATGAGCTTAAATGAGAAATGGATTGAGACAAATTATCCTAAATATGAACTCAGAGAAACAGTGAAAAATTACTTGGATTTATACACAAAAATTTCCTAAATGAAGATTGCCATTCTCGCAGATCCTTTAGATACTCAATATGCAGGCATTCACGTTTTCTGCAAAGAATTAATAGCAGCCTTACTTCATCTAGATCAAATAAATCAATACTTTATTGTTCGTGCAAATCCATCAAATGATTTTCCAAATGCAACGGAGTTGATTTTTCCAATTAAAAATATCCCATTGCACAATAGGTTCCGACAATTTACTTCTATTCCTAAAAAATTAAAGGAATTAAAAATAGATGTTGCAATAGAGATGGCCCACTTTGGTCCCTTTGGACTAGATGCTTCCGTCAAAAAAGTTACTTTTATTCATGACCTAACACCAATAATTTTTCCTGCTTTTCATTCTCGCTTATCTTATGTCATGCATAAACGATTGCTGCCCTCCATACTTAAAAGAGCAGATCTAATATTATGTAATTCAGAAACGAGCAAAAATGATCTGAAGGAGTACTATCCTTTTTCTGAAACTAAAACGCTTGTAACTTACTTGGGAGCAAATAAGATTTTTAAACCTACCCACGACAAGTCTATTCTTGAAAAATATAATATAATTGGGCCATATTTTCTTTTCGTGGGAACAATAGAACCAAGGAAAAATGTGGAAACTTTGTTTGCTGCTTGGAAGCAGTTTAAAAAAACTGGAGGTAAAGAAAAATTAGTGATTGCAGGTAAAAAAGGTTGGGCTTTTGGGGATTTGATAAAAGACATAGAACACGACAGTTTTGCAGATGAAATAATTTGCACAGATTTTGTACCAGAAGGCGATTTACCTGCATTATATTCTCATGCCACAGCTTTTGTGTACCCAAGTCACTATGAGGGTTTTGGTTTGCCAGTCCTTGAAGCCATGGCCTGTTCTAGCCCAGTCATCCTCGCTAATAATTCAGCTTTATTGGAAGTTGGTGGATCAGCAGCTATGTATTTCAAAACGGAAGATGCAGAAGCATTGACTAAACTCCTAACAAAAATAACCACTGAAGACCAAAAAATATTCAGAGAAAAATCAATTCAACAAGCTAAAAATTTTAATTGGGAAAGAACTGCAGCTACCATATTGAAAGAGCTAGAAAAGCTTTTCGATTAAATTAGGACCTTAATTCGCGCTCAATTCGAGCAATATTGAGCACAATTAGGAGTTAAATGCATAGAAATCAAAAATCTTGTCTAAAAAGATCTCTGATTCACTTAAAATTAAAAGCTTTGACTTATTATTGTATCTAATATAAATACTATAATATCTATGCTGTTTTTAAGTTCAGGTTTTGATTTAAGTGATCCATATATCCAGATTATAACTGCTTCACTAGTTATTGTATTATCGCATTGGTTCGGAATAATTGCGGATAAAACCAATGTTCCTTCTGTATTGATGTTAATTGTTCTAGGCATACTTATGAAAGAAGGATTAGAGTACATGCACATAGAGCTACCAGAAGCACAACTCATGGGAGCATTGAAGGTCTTAGGAACCATAGGGGTTATAATGATTGTGATGGAGGCAGCACTAGATCTAGAGTTAAATAAACAGAAATATCCCTTAATTGGGAAATCGATTCTAATCGCTTTAATCGCCTTATTGGTTTCAATATTTTTTATAGCAATACTATTTATGTACACGCTAGGTTTTGACCAAATTACGGCATTAATCTATGCAACACCTTTGTCAATTATGTCCTCTGCGATTATTATTCCTAGTATTGGCGGTTTGGTTAAGCACAAGCAAGAGTTTATGGTATATGAATCTGCTTTTTCAGACATTTTGGGAATCATGATCTTTTATTTTCTTTTAAGTTTTGAAGCAGATGGGGGACAAGCAGCTACTGTGAATTTTATTATTTCTCTTGTTATTACTTTGATCATTTCTATCATTGCTTCTTATTCTTTGATCTATATTTTCAAAGATCTTAAAGGGCATACCAGGTTATTCCTTTTAATTGCAATTTTACTTTTACTATATGCCGCGGGAAAAATATTTTTCCACCTTTATGGTGCACTTTTAATAATTTTGTTTTTCGGTATTGCATTAGCCAATCACCAATTGTTTTTCAAAATGTTTAAAAGACAAGATGAACACGGGAAAGATGATCCAATTGAAAAAATTCAAAAAGAATTTCACCTAATAACTTTGGAAACCGCCTTTGTTGTTAGAACTTTTTTCTTTGTTGTTTTTGGCTTGACGATCAGCTTGGGATCCTTATTAAATATCAAAGTATTTCTTGTGAGTTTAGGGGTTTTGCTTATACTTTACCTAGCACGTTTATTACTCTTGAAAATATTTATTGGTGAGAAGATCATGCCTGAATTATTTATTGCACCCAGAGGCTTGATAACGATACTTTTATTTTTTGCGATTCCTGCTACAATCCTGACGCGAGAAACTAATATTCTTGGTGCCGTCTTCGAACCTGGAATTTTGTTATATGTTATCATAATTTCTTCTCTGATAATGACAGGGGCCTTGATTCAAGATTCAAAGAAACCTAAGCCTTTTGATGAAGATGATGATCTTGATTTAAATCATGGACATTGATATATTCACTCAGAATTAATGTCAAGGGCAAAGTTCAGGGTGTTTGGTTTAGGAAGAGTACGCAGCTAAAGGCAAGTGCATTAGGTTTATGTGGTGACGTACAAAATCTAAAAGATGGTTCTGTCCTGATACAAGTTACAGGAGAGAAAGAAAACGTTTTAGGATTGTTGAAATGGTGTGAAAACGGGAGTCTTCACTCAAAAGTCGATTCAATTTCTTATGAAGAAATTGAATCGATTCCCAAAACAGGTTTTGAAATTATTCGTTAAGCGCAAAAGCTTAGACTATCCTAAGAAGCTTTGTAGTTTCATGGCCACACTCATGTCACCCGAAACTTTTACTTTTCCCATCATAAATGCGGTCATCGGATTTAGCTCCCCTTTTACCAAGGCTTTGAAGTTATCCTTTGTAATTGTTACAGTGCAATCAGCATCTTTGTTTTCGCTACTCACAACATTACTGTCCCCAGTCCCATCAATAAAAATGCAGTCATCATCCAACATTAGCTTCATAGTATTACCTATAGGAGAGGCATCATTTGCTCTTTCTTGTATTCCGTCAATGATTTGATTCAATTCCATATTATTTTTTTAAATGATCTAAGCACAAAATGCTCAAAAGTATTCAATTCTTCTAATTTTGCATAATGATTAAGTTATTAACATTTCTTAAAAGAAATAAGTTTTTAAACTTCTTAATTGTGACGGTTTATTTCTTATTGGTAACACTTCCTCATGAATGGGTAGGGGTAAAAGTTGGGGAATGGGTCCAAGGTATGACTAGAATAGAGTTTAACAGAATAATATTGATCTGTGGTTCAATTTTGCTGCTAGTTTATTTCTTAGTGTTAACAAAGAATATTTTTAAGATTCAAAAGAAATTTATACCAATTTTTTATTTGATTTTTACCGCTTCGTTAGCGATTATATCATTAAATCTTTTGATTATTGTTAATGTAGAAATAATACATTTTATTCAATATGGCCTTTTAGCAATACTACTCTTCCCAATGCTAGGTGAGTTTTTTATATGCTTTTTTATCTGTATGCTTTTAGCTTTTGTTGATGAAGGCTACCAGTATTATTGTTTACCAATAAGGACTACTTATTTTGATTTTAATGATGTTGTGCTAGATTTTATTGGAGCAGGTTTTGGACTGAGTTTTTTGAGAACATTTCCAGAAATCTCCACTTTAATTCAAGAGAAAAAATGGGGTGTTAAAAGCACGTGGTTTAGCTGGCTTGCAATTTTAGCTGCCGCTGTACTTTGTATAAAATTAGGTTTTTTGCAAGTCTATTCCCTTGAAGAAGGAAATGACCATTGGACTACTTTAGTAATTAAAAAATCAGAAGGTTTTTGGACAAAAGATCCTCATGGGATTTTTCATGTGATGTCTCCTTTAGAAGGAGTTTTATGTCTTTCAATTTTATTGATTATTTATCAATTTATAAATATAAATCTTGAAAAAAGTCGTACTTAAAAACAAAAAAGAAGCTTCGTTAAAAAGGAAACATCCTTGGGTTTTTAGTGGAGCCATCGCTAGAATTGAAGGCGACATTGATGATGGAGATTTGGTTGCTGTTTTTAGTATAAAGCAAGAAATTTTAGGCTGGGGGCACTACTTTGACGGTTCGATCTCTGTTAGGATGCTCTCTTTTGAAAATGAAAAACCAACTGAAAATTTTTGGCTTGATAAAATTACTAATTCCTTTAATGTCCGAAAGTCAATCGGAATTATTTCTAATGAAAAAACAAATTGCTATCGTCTTGTAAACGGAGAAGGAGATGGATTGCCGGGATTGATTATTGATATTTATGACAAGACTGCTGTTTTGCAATGCCACACAGTTGGCATGTATCGGTCTGTTTCTGAAATAGTTTCTTCCTTGCAAGAAATTTATAAAAACGAACTTAATTGTATTTACAATAAGAGTGCAGATACAATCCCTAAATCCTTTGGAATTCAAAACAATTTTGAAATAGGAGATTTCGACAAAACAGTTGTACTTGAAAATTCCTGTAAGTTTCAAATTGATGTTGTAAAAGGACAGAAAACTGGTTTCTTTTTAGATCAGAGGATTAATAGAAACACCTTAAGTAAATATTGTGAAGGCAAAAATGTTTTAAATGCTTTTTGTTACACCGGAGGATTTAGTGTTTATGCACTCAGAGCAAATGCTTCTTTGGTTCATTCCGTAGACGCATCTTCCTCGGCTATTGAACAACTAGAGGAAAATATAAAAATTAATGGTTTTGAAGTTTCTGAGCATCAATCTTATGTTTCTGATGTCCTGCAGTTTTTAAAACAAGAAGAAACCATTTACGATCTTATAATTTTAGACCCTCCTGCTTATGCAAAAAGCCAGTTTAAAAAGCATAAAGCTGTTCAAGCATATAAGAGACTAAATGCTTTAGCACTTAATAAATTACAATCAGGAGGCATACTCTTCACTTTTTCTTGCAGTCGTGTGATTGATCCTGAATTGTTTTATCATACCATACAATCTGCCGCAATTGAAGTAGGAAAAGATATCAAAGTGATAGAATGGTTAAGTCAAGGTCCTGATCATCCCGTTTCAATATATCATTCGGAAGGAAAATACTTAAAAGGGTTGGTACTGATTGTACAATAAATCTAATTTAATTTGTTCAGTTTTATTCGGATCATTTCTGATTGGTTTAAATCCGAATTTAGAACAACTAGTTTTGGCCGCCCTTCAATATAGTATCGTACGGCTATTGTGTTGGGAGGGATTTCTCCTAAATTTTCAGCATGCAACAATAAGTAATTTTCTCCTTCTGCGTTTAGTTCAACTAAAAACTTAAAAGGTCTTTTGGCAATTTCTTTTTTCTTTAAAATCCATTTGCCATTAAAGTTTAAAGACACAATGTCCCCATCTTCTTGTTTATGATCAAAAATTTCTAAATAAAGTTTTTCTTCTGTGACCTCAATAATCTGTTGTTTGATAACTACTTCTCTTTCTTCTAATTTGTTAGGTAAAACGCTTATCAAAGTTTCTTCCGCTGGTATATCAATTTCTTTCTTTGGGTAAATAACTTTAAAAAAATGAGGCTCTTCATAGTTGAAAAAACCAGTTGGATTAATGGACTGAATAAATTTGTTTGAATTGTTTGTAAAGCCTTTACCGTATTTGTTTAAACAAGCAAGCAATTCTACATTGTGATAAAAATAATTCTTCCCATATAGTTTATATTTCTCCGGAATTTCTTGATTAGAATTATATCTTTTGATTGTTTTTAATGCTTCTTCCGTCGCTAAAATACTATTTCGAAGATGTGAATTTGATATAGAACTCGATTTAAGAAATTCGATGTCTTTTTGAAGTTCATTCAAAATTGTAGAACTTGATATCACGATATTGAAATGCCAAGATTCTAAATAGGTTTTCATGTTTTTTTGAATGCGATTAAATTTTTGAATAATCAAATCTGTGTCAGAAGAGGAAGAGGTAGTTTTTTCCTCTTCAATTATTCCATCTAAAAATAAACTTAGATTTTCTTTTGTTTCATAAAAACGGTCATATAAAAATTCGCAGGTCTCAAGCTTATTATAAATTGTAATTTGATTTTCTACTAAACTTAGATCATTTTCTTTAATAAAACCTTCCATCTCAAATCTAATGCTATTTGTAGCTGAAGTGATTTTCGTCATTTCCGAGATAAGGCTGTTAAGTGTCTCAATTACTTTTGGAGAAAAGTGAACCTTATGATCTATAAATTTTTCCTTGATTTTGTTTGGAGACGATTCATAAAACCAAGCTTCTGGATCATCGAATATATCTAAAGGAAGATCTTTGTTACCGTAAAAATTTAGTTGATTGCTTTGCAGGTCAACATATTTATTCACCTCTTGGTTTAAGTTTTCCAAAATTCTATGAATGATCAACATCCCATGGATATTCTCATTGGTGAAAAGAATATAATCGTTTATTGCCCTTATTCGCTCTTGTTGATTCTGGCATTGCAAACTATAAAAGCTCAATAAGCAAAATATGAAAAGTAGTAATTTGATATGTTTGTATGACATTATGTGTGGCAAAAGGGAATGAATTTATAATATTGCGTAAATTTCCTACTATAAGCGATCAAATCCAAATTTAATGAATTTAAAACTGACTCTCCAGAAAAAACAAGAAAAGCAGCGAGTTGTCCAAATGGCTACTTTTATTGGGGGCGATAAAGTACGCTTCGCTAGCTTGATGGATTTATTTCTTTATGGTGATAACAGAATGTCACAAAATGCTTCTTGGCTTGTTTCGCATGTAGCTGAATCTCATCCAAAGTTAATAAACCCATATTTTGACGATTTTATTGTCATGTTGCAGAATCCAGTTCATAATGCAGTAAAGCGTAATATCTTAAGAATTTTTTCTGAACGAGATATTCCAAAAGAACATTTAGGAATCCTTGCAGAGTTATGTTTTAATTTCGTGCATGATGTAAAAGAAGCCATTGCAGTTAGATCCTTTTCTTTATCAGTTCTCTATCAAATCTGCCTAAAAGAACCCGAATTGGCAATGGAGCTCAAATTGACCATAGAGACATTTTTACCACATGGGACTGCGGGCTTCAAAAGCAGAGGTAAAAGGATCTTAAATCTCATCGAAAGAAATTTTCAAATTTAAGGTTCACTTTTTTGACGAATTTTCTGCCATTTATTTGTCACTCAATTTAATTGAAAAAAATATATTAGTTGAATTATTAATTTCTTCGAATAGATTTAACATCTGGTTTTTTTTCTACTTTGATTTATGTAACGGTACAAATTTTAAAGGCAACGGTACTTTTTCAGATATTTATTTTTTGAATTACAACACAATAGAATTTCTTATTCCTCAAAAACATCAAGTCTTAGGTTTTTAAGGACACTCATTCCCGTCACATTATTAATATCGGCATATAATTTGAAATTACCATTTCTAATAAGTCTAGGAATGTTTACCAAATTTTAAATGGTACATACTTATGTAATCTTATTGTAGGACTTAAGACTGTCACAACAATAATGAAGTGGGTAAAAGTTTAGAGTTCTGAATACTTGATAATAGGTAGATTTTAAAAATCACTCTATTGTCATTGACAAGGTAAATAATAAATGATTGATTAAAATATTTGAAAGGAAAATTAGAGATCCTTTAAAGCAGGATTGATAGAGAATGAAGAAAATAAATAAAAGAATAAAATTATTAGAAGAGCTAATACTGTTCAGAAAATTTCTGTCTATGGTATTGGGTTTTCAAATTTACCATAAAGGAAGTTTTACCCCAAAATTAAATTTTTAAGAATGGAACCCCAATTTAGATTACAAGACATTTACATTTTATTTCAAGTCATTATAAATAAATTATTTAAATCTCAAATGATGAGTACGCAAACAACACTATTGAAAAGTTTGAAACTTATTACCCTCGTACAGATTATTCTCATAATGAGCTATGCTGGGTTAAACGGTCAAACCGATCTCGCAATTTCTAAGTCAGTAAATCTCACTACTGCTGAAATTGGAGATCCTGTAACATTCACAGTCGATGTGATAAACGAAAGTACTGCAGATGCAACCAATGTGGTTGTAACTGACGCCGTGCCAATTGGAACTACCTATACCGGTTCCGGAGGTGCAGGTACATATGATGGAGTCAGTCAATGGACCATTCCTTCTATCCCTGCTGGCACTACGGTATCTTTTACAGTCGATGTTACAATTAACACGGATGGTATTATTTACAATCTTGCTGAAGTCAGCAGTCATGATGAAAGTGATTTGGATTCCACTCCTGGAAACAATGACTTTTTTGAAGATGATATTGCTTCTGCTTGTGTAAGTGTTCCTATCAGAATTTGTTCACAATTGAATGAAACCATAGAGGTAGATGTTCCAATTGCTGGATTATCCAATATCACGTGGTATAGAGACATCGGTAATGGTCCAGTTCCAATTGGAGTAGATTCTGTCTTGACAATAACAGAAGGTGGAGAATATACCTTTTCCTCTAATATGGGTTCTGCTTGTGAATCAGGTATATGTTGTCCGATAGTAGTTGAAGATGCATGTTTTGATTTGGGTTTAAGAAAAACTTTAGCTGCTGGTCAAACTGAAATTGTAACACCAGGTTCGGATGTTGACTTCACCATTGAGATTTTTAATCAAGGAGATATTGCAGCTGATAATATATTAGTAACAGATTATGTTCCTTCTGGTTTTACACTGAATGATCCTGATTGGAATCCAGTTAGTGCTACTGAAGCAAACATAACTTTGTCTGTAGCAAATACAGGTCTTCCTATAGGTGGTTTGGCAGCTGGTACTAGTATCACAGTTGACATCACATTACAAGTTGATGCTTCAGCTACTGGTGGTTCAAACTTGACCAACTTTGCAGAAATTAGTGGTGCAACCGATGATGATGGAGCAGCAGTCACTGACGTTGATTCAACGCCAGATAATAATCCTAATGATGATGTCTATTCTGTAGATGATTACGTTTTAGGTGACGGTACTACTGGGGGGGACGAAGATGATCATGATCCTGCGAGCGTTGTAGTCAGTACTTACGATGTAGCTCTAATGAAGACACTAAATACAACACTGACTGATTCTCCTTTATATCCAGGAGGAACTGTTTGGTTTGATATTCAAGTATTCAATCAAGGTACAACGGATGTTTTTGATGTTCAGGTTACAGATTACTTGCCAACTGGTCTTACTTTAGTTTCAGGTGCTGGTGCAACTGATTGGACGGAAACAGTTGCTGGTGCTGAAGCAGAATACAATTCAACTATTGACTTAACAGCTGGTAGTTCTGCTACAATAGCTATTCCTTTTACAGTTGATACAAATGCGCCAACTGGAACAGCTATAAATAACTTTGCAGAAATTAGTGAAGCATACACAGAAGATGGTGGGTCAATTCCTATTCCGGATGAAGATTCAACACTTGATGGTGATGGAACGAATGATGGAGTTGTTTCTGATGATGACATAAGTGATGTTCCTGATAATCCTGCAGATGAGGATGATCATGATGTTGCTCCAGTTATCATAGAGGTATTTGACCTTGCTTTAGTAAAAACCGTAAATAGTAGTACACCTGGTCCATATGGTCCTGGGGCAACTGTTACTTTTGACCTTACGGTACATAATCAAGGTACCGTAGATGCATGGGATGTTGAAGTAAATGATTATTTCCCTATCAATGCAGGTTTTGTTTTGGCTGATGCAAATTGGTCTATTTCAGGATCAACTGCTACAATAGGTACCGCTATATTATTAAATGAAATTCCTTTTATTGCTGCAGGTGATAATGAAGTAATTACAATTACTTTCACAATTGACCCAGCTTATCAAGGTTCATCTTTAACAAATAATGCTGAGATTTCTTCAGCTTCTGATACAGACGGTGGCCCGAATACTCCAGATGCGGATAGTACGCCTGGTAGTGAAGATGGTACAACTCCTGATGGAACAAATGATGACCTTGCTGATGTAACAGGTGGTGATGATTATGATCCAGAAACAATCATGATAGGTCAAGTATTTGATTTAGCATTGACTAAAGTTTATACTGGTTATAATGATGTTGACTTGGACGGAATGATCAGTGCTGGTGATTATGTGACTTATACTATTACAGTATATAATCAAGGAACGGTAGATGCTTATGCAGTTACAGTTGCAGATTATACACCAGCTGATTTGAATTATATGGTAGCTTCTGCTATTAATACAGCTGCACCTTGGACAGTTGGCACAAATCCATCTCATACAATTGCAACAATTGCAGCGGGAGCTTCTGCTTCTGTAGATATAGAATATGAAATCGATCCTTCTTTCCAAGGGGATTCAATAATAAATGATGCAGAAATTGTAGCTGCTGATGATGATACTGATCCTAATAATATACCACCAGTTGATGAGGATTCTGTACCTGGTGATGACAGTACATCTCCTTCTGAAATGGGAACGGATAACGATATTGCTGATGATAGTACTGGTGGTACAGATAATCTTTCAGACTCGGATGATTTTGATCCAGCTGAAATAATGATAGGCCAAGTATTTGACCTTGCTTTGACTAAGACTTTCAATGCAGCTTCAAGTTCTTCACCAGTTATGCCTGGTTCAACTTTGGTTTTTGATTTGAATGTTTCAAACCAAGGTTCATTAGACGCTTTTAATATACAATTAAGCGATTATATCCCAGCTGGTTTAACTTTAACAGATGCTAACTGGACTGACAACTTAGGTGTAGCTACACTGAATAGTTTGATTCCTAGTTTACCTGCAGGTGGAGCACCAGTTGTAGTAACTATTGAATTTACAGTTGATGCAACTTTCCAGGGATCTTCTATAACAAATGTAGCAGAGATTTCTTCTGCGGATGATAATACAGATCCAAATGATACACCTCCTACGGATATTGATTCAACTCCGGATGGATCTAATGATGATATCATTGGTGCTAACGATGTTACTGATAATAGTAATGCAGATGAAGATGATCATGATCCAGAAACGGTATTGATCGGTCAGACATTTGACCTTGCATTAGTGAAGACATTAAATTCTGTAACACCTGGTCCATTTACTCCAGGAAGTACAGTAACATATGATATCACAGTTTTAAACCAAGGAACAGTAGATGCATATGATATTCAAGTAAATGATTATGTGCCAGCAGGATTGACCTTAGCAGATGTACAATGGACGGAAGCAACAGCAGGAGTGGCAACACTTTCAAATGAGATTCCTTTCGTAGCTGCTGGAGACAATGAAGTGGTAACAATCACATTTATAATAGATAATGACTTTACAGGAACAAGTATCACGAACAACTCAGAAATAGCTTCTGCAGATGATGATACGGATCCTTCAAATACACCACCAGTAGATGCAGATAGTGCACCAGCAAGTGAGGATGGAACAACTCCAGACGGACTTAATGATGACACTGCTGATGCTTTAGGAGGGGATGATTATGATCCAGAAACAATCGCAATCCTACAAGAGTTTGACCTTGCAATAACAAAGGTATATACTTCTTATTCAGATGATGATTTGGATAATGAAATGAGTCCTGGAGATGATGTAACGTTTACAGTTACAGTATTTAACCAAGGAACATTGGAAGGTATGGACATAGATATAATGGATTATGTTCCAACAGGAATGACTTTCGTTTCAGCACAATCTGGAGCTGTGACAACTGCTTTAGCAAATACTGCAACAATCACAGAAGATGGAGCAGGAGGAGCAACGGTAGATGTACTTGAAGGAGGAGATGCTGTTTCGTATACAATCACATTAGAGATAATGCCAACATTCCAAGGATCAACATTGACAAATAATGTTGAGATTGTGGATGCCACAAATGCCTTGGGAATTGATGATGAAGACTC
>CALIIW010000218.1 GCA_938018185.1 uncultured Saprospiraceae bacterium | reverse complement strand
GAAATCATCTGAACCATACTTCCATAAATTAGATTCTTGTTTCAAACTAGAAATGTCAAAATATTCCGGTCTATAGCTATTCAAGGATACCAATTTATTCTTAATCGCTTTTAAATATGGATCAAAATCAAGTCGAGCCGCTTTTATACTAATCCAAGCTAATGCATCCTTAAAAGAGTCCGAAAGATTTTGGTCCGTCGGTATTTCTTTCAAGTATGGTGCATAGGCCTCATTTTCTAGTTTTGCTAAAAAATCATTTTGCTCTTCATGTTTGAATAAGGCTCGACAAATTTCTAATTCTTGAAAAGTAGATACTTTATTTTCAACTTCGAATGCTTGGTAGAAAGATTTCGCTTTTTCATAAAAGGCATCAAAGCGCCAACTTTTCACAAATCTTCTCCCTGTAACAGGATTAATAATACCCGCAGCAACTTTCGACGAAGTGGATTCTTTTTCTTGATCGAAGACTAAGACTTTTTTTCCTTTTGCTATTAGGCTATATGCCAAGGTAGATCCTGCCAAGCCCTTCCCTACTATCAAATAATCATGCCTCATAAATTTTCCAATTCACTACGAAGTTTTTTGGTCATTCCTTTCACAACCATCTCGTATGAATGATCGATCATTTTATTAATTAATTTACCGGACAAGTCGCCTTCCATTTGAATGGTGTTCCAATGCTTTTTATTCATATGAAAACCAGGCAAAACATCTGCATGTTCTTCTCTCAATTCAATCGCCCATTCAGGATCACATTTTAAGTTAACAGTAAACTCCTCTCTGTCAATGCCCGTTGCGGCAAACATTTTGCCCATCACTTTGAATACCAAAGTGCTTTCATCAAAAGGAAACTCTTCTGTGACGCCTTTCTTTTCAAGGCAATAGTTTCTAAAATATTCTAGATTCATAGATCAAATTTAAAGTTGTAAAAATAACAAAGTTAAATTGCTTAATTGCTTAAAAGAAATTTCCTAATTTAGGTTTATGAAAATTCCTAGTGTAGCACAAGTAAGAAAGCTTGACCAAGATACCATTTCCAAGCATTACAACAGTTCTTTGGAATTAATGGAAAAGGCTGCCCAGACCTTTGTAGATTGGTTTATTCAGCTTTATCCAGAGAAAGATTTGCCTATTTACCTATTTTGCGGCACCGGCAACAATGGAGGGGACGGTCTAGCCATTGCAAGGTTATTAAACGAAAGGTTTTATACAGTGGAAATCTACTATTGCAAAATAGGCAAAGCATCGGCAGACAATAATAGCATGTTAGAAAAGTTGCCTCAAAGATCCGGAATCAAACTATATGAGCTGAAAGAATCCGGTAGTCTTCCAGAAATTAAAACTCCAGGAATAATCATAGATGCTATTTTTGGTACCGGATTAAGCAGAGTCGTAGGATCTTATTGGAAGAATATCATTAAGTATATAAATAGCCTGCAAATGTCCTGCGTCGCTGTTGACATTCCTTCTGGTGTTTGGCAAGATGCTGACAAAAATGACCCCATTGTTACTTCACAACGTACCTTAAGTTTTGAGTTTCCAAAATTGCAATTCCTTGTACCTACTTTTTCTGAACAAGTTGGTGAGTGGGAATATGCTTCCATTGGACTCGACAAAGAAGCGATAGAAGAATTAAAAGTTGATAATTATTACATAACAAATGAGATGGCCAAAGCCATTCTCAAACCACGAAAAAAATATTCTCACAAAGGGACTTATGGTCATGCCTTATTGATCATGGGAAAACATGGAATGTATGGAGCAGCCCTTTTAGCCGCGCAAGCAAGTCTTAGGTCTGGACTTGGCAAATTGACCATTCATGCCCCTGAGACTGCGTTCAACATACTCCAAACAGCTTTGCCAGAAGCCATGGTAAGCATTGACAGACATGCCTACCACTTTAGCACGCCACCTTATTTGAATCAATACCAAGCCATTGGAATTGGTTGTGGATTAGGTACCGCTGAATTGACCAAAGACGCCTTAGTTGAAGTTTTAGATTCCGAAGTGTTTTCAATAAAAGGATCTGCTCCAGCACTATTACTTGATGCAGATGCCTTAAATATTATTTCGGAAGATAAATCCTTGTTAGAAAAGCTCCCAAGAAATACCATATTGACACCGCATCCTGGAGAATGTGAACGCTTGTTTGGAGCTTCAATCTCTGCCTTAAAACAACTAGAGGAATTGAAAGAGCAGGCAAATAAATATCAGATTTATATTATTTTAAAAAGAGCGCATACTGCAGTAATTTGTCCGGACAAAACCTGTTATTTTAATTCTACAGGAAATCCCGGTATGGCAACAGCAGGTTCAGGCGATATTTTGTCTGGCATTATAACAGGATTTTTAGCTCAAGGCTATACTGCAAAAGAAGCAAGCATACTTGGAGTATACATACACGGTTTAGCAGGAGATCTTGCGGTAGAACATTTTAGAGAACAAGAAGCATTGATTGCAAGAGACATTATAGAATTCATGGGCAATGCCTTTAAAAAAATTAGAACAGTTTGAAAAAAATAATCGTACTTACAGGTGCAGGAATAAGCGCAGAATCAGGCATCA
>CALIIW010000217.1 GCA_938018185.1 uncultured Saprospiraceae bacterium | reverse complement strand
TTGCTTTATGTGAAATTTGACCAGACTTTACTTAAAAAACTCCTTTGCGGCTTGCTGATAATTATGTCTCCTTCAGTAATGAGGGTGTTTTCAAAATCAAGGTCAACGGTTGGACTAATTGTAATGACAAACTGATTTTCATCCAAGTCTTCTTTTAGCTCTACCTTTGCAGGAATTTCCTTTTCAAAAGTATCCGATTTAATTTTAAGGATTATAAGCTGACCTATTTTTATTTCATTATGATATTTTTTAGAAAACAAAGCCGTTAACTTTGCTTCCGATTTTACCTTCTTATCTTCTTCAACAAGTTTATAGAGTAAATCACCGCTTTTAGCTGGTCCCTTAGAAATTAATTCTACAATTTTACCTTCTTTATCCGAAATAAGGTAGGCTTTTTCCAACCAAGCAGTTAGTGATAAATTAAATTCTGCAAAGCGCGTTGCGATTAAATTAAAATCAGGACTTTTAGTAGAAGCTTTAGCTCGTGCAGAATCAATTTGTCTATTGAAATTATAAATAAGTCGTTGATGGTCCTTTAAACTAGATTTTCGTATTTTAATATAACTGATCGTCTCATCTAGTTTCTTCTTCAGTGATTCAAGCTTACTTCTTTCAATAGAGCCTTGACTATATTGTAACTTTCCTGCCTGAAAGTCTTTTTGAGCAGCATCTCTCATGGCTTCGAATTTAGGAAGACTGTTCCTAAGACTTTGGGATTCTTTCATTGAATTGACAACCTCCGCTTCCATTTCTAAGATCCTTTCTTGAGAACTTTTGCTTAAGCCTTTTGATTTTTTAGTCTTTATGGCAAGGGCCACATCATCTACGTCTTGCTGTAAAATTGATGGCCATTCTTCAATTGAAATTTTCCTAAACAACTTAATTTTATCATTAACGGTGTTTGTTTCTTTTTCTAAAGCAACTTGTAAATTTTGAATTTTGTTGATTGTTTCAGGATTAGCTAAAGCAAAAAGACTGTCTCCTACTTTAATGTTATCATTTAGCTTAACAAACACCTGAGAAATTTCTGAATCTTCTGTCAAATGAAAAGCTTGTTCTTGGACTTCTGCAGCTTGATAAATCAATGGACTGGATAAGTTTTCTTTACTTCCGTCCCAAGTGTAGAAAAAAGCTAAGCAAAGCAGTGCCATTAGAATAATAATAGATCCATTTCTCAACCAAAAGCTTGGTTTGCGATTGAAGAACTCTAGGCCTAACTTAGATAATATGCGAGGTTCTCTTTGCATTTAGTTCTCTATTTCGTTTTTTAGAAATAAATAATAAGCCCCCTTTTTAAACAATAAATTTTCATGAGTCCCCTCTTCAATAAAACGTCCTTTATGCATAACAATAATGTGATCAGCTTTTTTTACTGTGGTCATTTTTTGCGCCACAATGACAAGTGTTTTTGATTCAAAATATTTCTCCAAATTAATCATCAATTTTCGTTCAGTTACAGCATCCAGATTAGAGGTTGCTTCATCCATGAAAAAATAATGTGGGTTTTTGTAAATCATTCTAGCAATTAAAATCAACTGCTCTTGCCCTTTACTCAAGCGAATACCATCTTCTCCAATCAAAGTATCTACACCTATTGGTAAGGAGCTTACAAACTGATCTAAACAAGCAATCTTTAAAGTTTTATTCAGCTTAAATTGATCTACCTCTGTATTAGACATACAGATGTTTTTAGCTATAGTGTTGGAAAAGAGGTAAGAATCTTGAAAAACGGTACCAATATTCTTCCGCCATGTAGCAGGATTTATTTGACTTAGGCTTTTGTCGCCAATCAGTATGTCCCCTTCTGTTGCTTTATATAAGCCTAGCAACAATTTCATCAATGTAGTCTTGCCTGATCCACTGACACCAACGATAGCTGTCGTCTTATTCTTTGGGATGCTAAAGTTCAACTTATCCAAAACCAACGGAGCTGTATCCTCTCCGTAGCTAAAGCTCAAGTTCCTTAATTTGATGTCTTTATTTATAACTTGCTTTGATTCAATCTTTTCATGTTTAAAACTCGCTTCGATTTTCATTTCAGAAAGACGCTCAAGACCTAGTTTAATATCTTGATACTTTAGAATAAAATCGAAAAGTTCGAGCAAAGGAGTTTTTAACTGGCCTAATATGTAGACGACTGCCAAAACGGTACCTAGACTGATCTTATGCTCTAAAAAATAGCTTGCAGCAAAATAGATTAAACTACATTCGATTAGGAGTTGTATTAACTTAGTTCCAACTTTTTGAATTTGATCAATTTTGTTAAACGCATATCTGTGTTCAAATAATTTTATTTGATTTGATTCCCAAGCGGCTCTATTAATTTCTTCTGCATTATGTAGCTTGATTTCTGAAATTCCAGAAATCAATTCTAGAAGCAAATCTTGACCATTGGCTGCAAACTCAAACATTCTATTTCTACTAGCGGTCCTTTTAAACTGAAATAAAAAGATCCAAACAAATTGCAGTAGAAGTCCAAAAAGAAATATCACTCCTAACTGAACTTTAAATATCAAAAGAACAAGAGTGAAAACTATTAAATTAAGCAGGTAGAAAATTGCTTTCACTGAGCTTGATTGCAAAAATTCTCCAACTTGTATGTTGTCATAAATTCTTTGCAAAAGATCCCACTTCAATTTAGTTTCGAAATAACGAATAGGTTGAGAGGTGAGTCTAAAAAGATAATTTGAGACTAGCTGCAAATTAGTCTTAGCTCCAATATAGAGACTTAAATAATTTCTGATTAATTCTAAAAGTATAATACTGAATCCGAGAATAAAGAAACCTGTCAGTCCAATTTTAAGAAAGGAACTATCAAGCTCTGGAAAACTGCTATCAATTATTTCTTTGAGGAAGAAAGGAATTAGAAAATATAGTCCGGCGATAAGCAAGGAGCCAAATCCAATTTGAATCCAAAGTTTGGGGCTCCGAGCTAAATAAACCCATAAAGCATTCTTATTAGCAATTGTAGCTTCTGTTGGAATTGCGGGCTGCTCAGACAATTCAAAGTCTTCCATTGTTTCAAGAAGCAAAACTATCCCTTCCTTTTTACTATCTGAAGTCCAATTTGAAATAAAATCAGCGTGACTCAGGATTCTTTTACATTCAGCTGGATCAGCAATGATTACTTCTTTATCACTAATTTCGTAAACAACAACAAAATGATTTTGACCCCAATGTACAATTGCTGGGAGTGGCAATTCTCCAGCTTTAAGTTTATCAAAATTGACTTTCACTCCTAGACTGTCCAAGCCAATTGTCTTGGCTGTGTCCGATATATTGAGCAATGAAACACCATCTTTATCAAGATGCATTTGTCCTCTGATTTGTTCCAAAGAATAGTTGGCCCCATGATAGGCAGCTATCATTCTAAGACAAACTGCACCGCAGTCCATAGAATCCAATTGTTTGTATATTGGATAATTATCAGCCATTCTGCTTGTTCCTATTTTCTTATTGTTCAGAGATCTGTTTACTTAAGATATATTAATCTTTCAAACATCTAATAAAAATAGCCATTCTAACTCAAAAGCAGTTGGAATGGCTATTTTTATAACAAAATAATTACGCAAAAGGGTTTAGAGTTGCAATTTAGAGGCTATATCAGCAGGAATTGCATCCTTATGTACAAGAATTGCAACAGATTTAAGTTTAAAATAAGCTTCAGACATATACAAATAACCCTTATATGGACTGATTTCCCCCCATGAATTTTTAATAACGAAATATTTATTTCCTTTTTGATCCTTAGCCATACCAACAGCATGCATCAAATGATCATCAGTAGTACTAAAGCTTTCAAATGCTTCCTGTCTACTTGCTTGTGAAACTTTTTGTTCTGCACCTGGTTTTTTAAATAAGTCCGCTCGTTTTTCATCAACCGGTAGTACAGCTATCCCCTCTTTTGCAGAAAAACCTTTTTCACTTACATCTCCATCCCAAGCTACTGTGTAGCCATTCTCTAAGGCATAGCTTGTGATCGCTTGTAGTTCTTCTATAGGAATATTATAAAATCTTCCATTTGAATAATTATCTGGTATTTCTAAAACAAATGTTTCATAAAAAGGATGATGCGAAAATGAGCTTAGGTTTACATAATCATCGGCATCTAAGCCCAAGCTATTCGCATAGTCTTTTGCATTGGTCTTCTTACCATCAATAGTAAAAGCTTCTGGGCATTCCCCCATATAAACATCCATCACCTTGTCTAAGGCGATCCTCCAATTGTTAGACAGCTTTTTTTGCTTTAAAACGCCATCTAGCATGCCAGCCAAAACTGCCTCCATTTCAGAATGATTGTGCTTTTCATCAGCAGTGGCTTTACCAGCGAATACAGACTCTGGCATAACTCCTTTTTCTTTCATCACCCTTAAGAGATCATGGCTTAAAGAGCCTTGACTGAAGTTGGCCTTTCCCTGTCTTAAGATGTAATTCTGCGCCTTGTCTTTATAAACTTCTCTCACAGAGAACATTTCAGATAAATCATGTTCTCCCTTACCCATCCGTAGTAATTCGGATTCAAAAAAAGAGGTTGTGGCAAAACTCCAACAGGTACCAGTCTTGTCTTGGCTTTTTATTTTAGTACACTTTAATTCATTGGTAGCTTTAAATTCATACTGTGCTTGGCAGAATTGAGTGGAAAACAGAGTAATAAACAGAGCGATCGATAAAAATCTCATAAATACTAGTTAAAAGTTGCGTAATATCTAGATGACTAAGAGTAATTCCTAAATATAGTTAATTCGATTATTATTGGAGTACAAAATAGTTAGCTATATTGCTAGTTTTGCATCTTAAATGGCTTGATAGATATTATTCCCTATATTGGAATTTTTAAAATCAAGGACATTATTAGAACTTAATTTTAGAAAGTCAATTATACACAGTTAATTAGCTTAAATAACACAAAACTTCATGGCAGAATTAGATAAGATTTTTAGACGAAGCAAGACAGTCCTAGACCCGGGCAAAGAAGAAGGAGCTATCGCCGTTTTAGAGTTATCCACCAAAGCAGTAAAATTACTAATCGGTGATGTTCCCCAAATTAAAAAGGAAGGATTTGATTTTAGATATTTCTATCGTAATGCCGTTAAAACGGAAACAGGTCTAGGATTAGATGAAGATAATCTAATGGACATGGAATTCTTTGACAACAATGTTGTGCCAGCCATAATGGATATGGTCAGAACTGCAGACAGTAAGAGAGTTGCTGTTTTATATACAGTTGCAACAGCTGTATACAGAAATGCAACAAATAAAGAAGAAATGATTAAATCCATACGTAGAAACTGCGGGATAAATGTCAAAATCTTGAATAAAGAAGAAGAGGCTATAGGTACCTTAACTGCTTTTATGTTTAGCCGACCTCACAATATCAAACTAGCTGATACCTCTAATGTAATAATGATAGATCAAGGTGGTGGATCTACTGAGATTTCTATTTTCACTGGAGAAGGTGTTTTGAATGGCACTTTCAGTATGGACCTAGGCACTACTACCTTAATTAAAGAATTGATCAAAACCTCTTCATTAGATAAAGGCGTAAAAACCATTTTGGAAGAGTCTGACACAAAGGTTACAAAGCTCTTAAATAAATTCTATAGCTCCCCTATTGCAACTGCTATTGTGGATGCAGAATCCATTTTATGCGTTAGCGTAGGCTCTGCTATCACATCAGCTACAGATAAGATTGGCAATCCAAAACAGCATGGTACTAAACTGACAATATCAGGACTGAGTGCTAAAATTGATGATCTGAATAAAAAATTAGAACTTCATTATGGTGATTCTAAAGCCTTGGCAACAGATCTCGAAAAGCATGAAGACTTAAGAAAGATGAAAAACATTGATAAACTACTAGTCATGCGATTAGGACTTCCCCTTTATATTGAGGTGATGAAGAAATTTAAGTTAGATGGTCTAATTGTCAGTGGAACTGGTCTTTGGTATGGTATCTACTTCGAGAATTTATATAAACTGCAAAGCTAAATTGTCAAAGCTTTCCTAAACAAACTCAGTAACAAACAATTTCAATTACCGTATGGTAGCATAGTCAAAGAGGCTTTCCAGCTATCTTCCTATAAAACAAAACGGTTATATTATTCTTCACTTGATATATGAAACAATCATATATGACGAACGTTATATGTCTAATACACTATATTTTAAGTATTAACAATATAACTAACATGAAAAACTTTGTTTTATTTGCTTCAATTTGCCTTTTATCAATAGTGAGTTTTCTCCATCTCAACCAAGAAAACGAGGTAATAGATCTTTCATATTTTAAGTCAACAATTCATAGCCAGAATGAATGTATCGATGAGTTAGAAGAGAGTTTGTATTATGTGTCAACTGAAAATATATTACTGAAAAAAGAGATCTCTGTTTTAGCTGAAGAAAATAGTTTCTTAAAAAAGAAAGTATTAAAATATGAAATTCAATTAGCCAAACTCAGAAAACGCGTAACTAACCTAGAATTAGATGTAAATTCTGCTAGAACGAAATATCATATTTTAAAAACAGACAGAACTAGAATCGATCCAATCATAGCAAGTAATGAATCTATGAAAGCATCAAAGCTTGCTACTGTAGGTGATGACCAATTTCAAAAAGTAATCGCCGAAGCCAAAGCTGATCTAAAAAACAAAAAACAAGCATTAATACTTGCAAAAAGGGATTTGGAGGGTAAAGAAAACAGTTTAGCAGTAATAAAAGATAAGGCAACTAAAAACGAAAAAGCGATTATAATTGCAGAAAACAAACTTGAAGAAATTGGTGACAAAGAGCCTAAAATTGTAGTTGCTGTCAAGGAAAAAAAATCCAACACAAACGACAAATTGAACAAAGCCCAAGATATGGAACTTGATGAGCCGAAGTTATACTTTGTAGAATCAGTTGAGAAGAAGAAGGTAGAATTGAATGAAGTCATTGCTTCGGTAAGCGCAACGAGTGAATTCACCTCTAAATCACCAATCTATAATTTAGTAGAAAACACATCAATCAAGTATGAATACGTCTCTTGCAGAAGAGATAAATTTGGTAAGAAAATAAAGAAACTAAAAAGTAATGGGAAGAATTGGAAATTTACTTTTATTCAGTTTAATATGGAAAATCCAATATTTAGTAATCTATTGGAGCAACACTTTAGAGTAAAAATTCAAGACTTAGATAATAATTCTTACTTGCCATTAACTACGAACCGCCTTGTAGCTTATGATGAGTGTCATGACTTTACTTATGAGGGAGAACCTGTACAATTGGCCTTTTATCATGAAGGTCTTAAAAACGGTTTAAACTATAAAGTAGAACTATACCTTGTAGATGGTGATGAAGAATATTTACTTGAGGAATCAAGCAAACAAATTTTCTCAGAAGGAATATCTTTAGATAGCAGTCTATAAGAAAAGATTAAAAAACCACACACAAAATTATGCCAGCAGAGCCAAAAAGCCTTGCTGGCTTTTTTTTTCAATTATTGGTTCAAGGCAATACTTTTCATACTTTCTGCTTGTTCAGAACCTAAGTATTTATCTATTGTATAGTGAACTAGGTACAAGAATGGAATAAGTAAAATAGCTATCAATAACTTGTATGTGTAATTCACAACTCCTACTGCAAAAAAAAGGCTCAATGGCCATTTTGCTGGTCCTATCACGAAAGCAATATATAAGACTACAAAAGAATCTATAAATTGAGAAACGACCGTTGAGGCAGTTGCTCTCAACCAAATTTTTTGATTACCAGTAAGTTTTTTCACTTTATAAAATACAAAGGCATCAATTAGCTGGCCTACTAAAAAAGCGACTAAAGAGCCTACTATAATCCACATCCCTTGTCCAAAAATAACCTTAAAGGCAGCTTGTGTATCAGGTACACCTTGGTCCATATAATCTTCCAACCAAAATCCTGCAGGAACCAATTTAACTGCTATAAAAACCATTATAAAAGCATAACTTATTAGTCCTGCAGTTAGGTAAGAAATCATCCTCACCCCTCTTCTACCAAAATATTCATTAATAATATCAGTCATTATAAATACCACTGGCCATAAAAGTACCCCAGCGGATAGCATTAATGAGCCTTTTTGGCCAAATAAGCTCCAATTAAAGGTATTAAAACCCAAACTTGGCTCTAAGGCGAATATTTTCATTCCAATGAACTCGGCAACAAGCGCGTTGCATAAGAAAAAGCCCGCCAAAACAATGAAGAGTTTGCTTGCTTTAGAAGATAATGACTGAATTTGCTTCATAATGCCAAAATTAAAAAACAATGTTAAAACTAAAGGGTTATTAAAGTAAGATATAGGATTATATCTTTGCGGAATAAAAAGGAATCATAGAATGGCCAAAATTTCAATAAACCTAAAGACTGGTGAAGCTGAGAAAGATTTAATCATTGGAATTGACTTGGGTACTACCAATAGTCTCGCTGCCTATATGATGGATGGACAAGCAGTGACCATACAAAATGACGCAGGTTCAAACAATCTGATCCCATCAGTAATTTACTTCTCAAAAGATGGAGACATTATCGTAGGAGACAAGGCGAAAGAGCAGTTGCTTCTAGACCCTACAAATACCATATATTCTATCAAAAGATTGATGGGCAAAGCCTTCAACGACGTAAAGGACTTTGAAAAATATTATTCTTACAAAGTCATCGATGAAGATTCGGATAAACTTGTCAAAATCAACATCAATGGTAAATTCTATTCCCCAGTAGAATTATCAGCAGAGATATTAAAAGAACTAAAGTCTCTAGTTGAAAAGAAACTCAATAAAACTGTTTCTAAAGCTGTAATCACAGTTCCTGCTTATTTTAATGATACCCAACGACAAGCAACGAGGGATGCAGGCAAATTGGCGGGCTTAGAAGTCTTACGCATCGTCAATGAACCAACAGCGGCAAGCTTATCTTATGGATTAGGACAAAAAAATGATCAAACAATAGCTGTGTATGATCTTGGCGGAGGAACCTTTGATATTTCAATATTACAGATTCAAGATGGCATATTTGAAGTCCTGTCTACTCATGGTAACACCTTTTTAGGTGGAGATGATTTTGATCATAAGATTCAAAATTTTTGGATTGAAAAGCATAATTTGAAGGATCATTTAAGTAGCAAGACTTTTGGCCAAAAAATTCGTTTACTTGCGGAGAAAGCAAAGATAGAGTTGGGAAAAAGTGAAAGATTCTCGACAACAATCAATCTCGAAGATTCAAATCTTGACTTGGAAATATCCAAAGAGCAATTTGAATCACTCATAAAACCACTGGTTGATAAAACCATTGAATCTTGCAAACAAGCGATGTCAGATGCAAAGCTAAAATTTGCAGAGATCGATCATGTTGTAATGGTTGGAGGCTCTACAAGAGTACCTCTTGTAAAGCAAATGGTATCTTCTTACTTTGAAAAACCAGTTTTTGACAATATAGATCCTGACCAGGTTGTTGCCATGGGTGCTGCTATACAAGCAGATATTCTGGCTGGAAATAACAAGGAATTTCTATTGCTTGATGTTACACCACTTTCTCTGGGAATAGAAACAGTAGGAGGCCTCATGGATATCATTGTACCTAGAAATTCGAAAATACCTAGCAGCGTTGCTAGAAATTATACTACTTCTATTGATGGTCAAAAAAATCTGAAAGTTTCCGTTTTTCAAGGTGAAAGAGATCTGGTGGAACATAATCGAAAACTAGCCTCATTTATTTTAAAAGACATTCCTCCCATGTCAGCTGGAATTCCTAAAATTGAAATACAATTTATTTTGGATGCAGATGGCATCCTAAAAGTGAAGGCCAAAGAAAACAGATCTGGTTTAGAGCAAGAAATAGAAATACGCTCGCAGTATGGCTTAAGTGAAGAAGAAATGGCCTTGATGCTATTAGACTCAATCAAACATGCTGAGGAAGACATGGCAATAAAAGTATTATTAGAAGCTAAAAACGAAGCAAATAATGTTGTACAAAGCACAGAAAAGTTTATAAAACAGAATGAAGACATTTTAAATGAGCAAGAAACTGCAGAAATCCTTAAATTGAAGGAATTTTTAGCTCAAACTGTTAAGAATGGAAGCAAAGATCAAATAAATAAGGCCATGGAAGAGTTGAATACCTTCACTACTCCTATAGCACATAAAGCCTTGGACATCAATATTGCAAAAGCTATTAAAGGGAAAAAAATATAAGAAGCTTATACTTTTTAATATTTAATAAATTTGAAGCTCTTTTTAAAATCATATAGTTCCCAATTATTTTAAGCTATCATTTTCATGAATAGACTAATTACTTACGCTCTACTTTTTACCTTTTGTTTCTCATTTAATTTATTAAATGCCCAACTTTCCAAAGCTCAACTTTTGAAAGAAATCAATAAAATAATTTATTATGATGCGCAAATAAGTTACGACCAAGTACCTGGCTTTATCCTAGGCGTAATTGTCGGTGACTCCACATATGTTTACGATTTTGGAAGTATGGAAACTAGTTCAAATACCTTCATTAGTGATAGTAGTATTTTTGAGATTGGAGGAATTAGTAAAGTATTGACTGCGACCCTAGCCCATTTGCTTGTAGAAGAAGGTGTTTTTGATTACGAAGAGCCCATAAATAGTTACTTACCTAAAGAATACAGAAACACTTCCTTAGATATAAGCATCAAAGAGATTGTGACTCATACAACGGGTTTACCAAGATTACCACATGGTATCGGGGTAAATGAAAAAGAAGCCAACAACCCCTATTCACATTATACAAAAAATGACTTCTTCAATTTTTATACAAATTATAGAACCGTACAAAAAGATCAAGATTATCAATACTCTCATGTAGGCTTTGCCTTATTGGAATACGCCATTGAACATACCTTAAAAAAAGATTTTGAAGAAATATTAATAGAAAAATTACTGAAACCATTGGATATGAATGATACTAGAATTAATCTAAACAACGATCAAAATCAAAGATTAGCTATTGGTCATAACATTATCGGAAAAAAGGTAAAACCCTGGTCGTTTAATTCCTTTGAAGGCTCTGTCGGCATAAAAAGTAGTATGGATAATCTTTTGAAATTCACAAAAATGGAACTAGGTTTAAAAAGCCCAGATTTATATTCTAAGACGAAGCAGACACAAATCTCTAGTAAACACACCACTTTAGATAAAAATACATTTATAGGATTGGGGTGGCACATAATAAAGAAAAAACATTGCGAAATTGTCGCACATTCTGGATCAACAGCAGGCCATAGAGGCTTTATCGGTTTGGTTGATGAAACGAATACTGCTGTGGTAATTTTATCAAATTCCGAAAATGGAATGAATAGTCTAGGCTATTTAGTACTCAAGATGCTCAACAACAATTGGAAAAAAATTAAAAAGAAATCTCTATAATGAGTAATAACAAGAATAATAAAAGAACCTTCTACTCTACCAATCCTGATTACGAATTCAATGATGATTCTGAAGATGATTTGGAAGATACCTTGCCTAAGCAACAACAAAAGTTGTATGTCATGATTGACAGAAAACAAAGAAGAGGCAAAGAGGTCACACTTATTACTGGTTTCAAAGGACACAAAAATGATTTGAAAGAATTAGGAAAATTCTTAAAATCAAAATGTGGTGTCGGTGGTTCAGTAAAGGATGGTGAAATAATAGTGCAAGGAAATGTGAAAGAGAAAGTGTTCAATCTACTTAAAGAGGAAGGCTATACTCAAACAAAGAAATCCGGCGGGAATTAAAATTGGGTAACTAATTAATTTTATAGGCAAATAGACAATGGGTTGTTTGGTTGTGCCAACTTTAACATCCAAATTCTTAATATGCCCTACATCTTTACACCATACAATATCCTTTCCTTGCCTTGCAGATCTTGAACTAATTCCAATTCAGAAAAACCAAATTGTTGAAACAAGGCTAAAACTTCTTTCGCATTAAATTCATTCAGTTCTAAGTAAAGACGGCCACCCTTTTTAAGATGATTAAAGGTATATTCATGAATTAACTTGTAAAAGAAAAGGGCATCTTCGTTTGGAGAAAACAAAGCGCTGTGCGGTTCAAAATCCAAAACTTGCTTAGCTAATTTTGATTTTTCATTTTGTGCTATGTATGGTGGATTACTGATAATGACATCATAGATATGCTCTTTTTTCCAAGATTTTTTATTAGAGAAGTCATACAAATCAAAAGTAACATGAACCTCATTAAGTGAAGCATTCTCTTTTGCAACAATGATTGCTTCTTCAGATACATCGCAAGCCGAAACAATATGCTGCTCTAGTGCTTTTTTTAAACTAATTGCAATACAACCAGAGCCAGTTCCAATGTCTAATATTTCAAGCGAAGATTTATTCTTTTCTCTTTGAATTACCAAAGCTACTAATTCTTCCGTTTCAGGCCTAGGGATTAAAACCGCTGGATTTACTTTGAATTTTAGACCATAAAAATCTGCTACACCCATTACATATTGGAGGGGCTCTCCATTATTTAATCTATCAATAATTATATCCAATTTAACTTCTTTATTAGAAAGATCTATATCCGAAAAGACATCTTCCCACAATATCCGAGACATGAAAGACAATTCTCTTTCATCATATAAACCACTTAAGGTCTTTATCATTTTAAATTGAATGTCTTCTTTTTTCAAGTTTGCTGGAATTTATTTTTCAAATTTATCATAACACCATTTTTAGGTCTAAGTGTTATTAAAGCTTCTAGTTCAATATTTTGTTCTTTTACAGCCGAAATATCAAACCTTCTTAACAATTCAATTATTGCAATCTGCATTTCCATTATTGCAAAATTATTTCCAATACACATTCTTGGTCCTGCGCCAAATGGATAATAAGCTTCTGTCTTCTTGCTATTGAATCTTTCTGGCTGGAAAGCTTCTGGCATGGTCCAAAAATTTGGGTCATGATGTGCTCCATAAAAAAAAGAGATAACCATTGTCCCTTTCTTTATCTTAAAGTCCCCAAATTCATCATCTTCCAAAGCAAGCCTATCGGTTAGCCAGGCAGGTGGATATATCCGCATGCCTTCATTTATTACTTGCACGACATAAGACATCCCTCTTAGGTTTTCTGCGGATAATGGCTCTTCGCCAATTTTTTCTTTGACTTCTTCCTGAATTTTAGAAATGACTTGTGGATGATTTGATAGCAAATAAAAAATCCAACTTAAAGCATTAGCTGTTGTCTCATGTCCTGCAACAAATAAAATAATCGCCTCCCAAAGAATTTGTTCCTCAGTCATCCCTTCCCCAGTGTCTTCATAGACAGCATATATAAGCATATCTAAAAGGTCGTCATGCCTTTGGCCGGAATGTTTTCTTTCTCTGATTACCTTCAGCAAAATATTCTTTATTTCTCCTGACAGCTTGTAATGTTTGCTAGTTTGACCACTTAAAAAATACCAGGGTTTTAGAAAAGGCTTTCTTATCTGTTTAATAATAAACCTTTGAATTTTCGAAATAGAGGACTCTAAAAGTTCAAGATCTTTATGGTCCATCTTTACACTAAAAAGCGAATTTGCAACCATCCCAAAGGCCATTTTCAACATAACAGGATAGACATCAATATTTTCCTTATTACTCGTTTTCCTAGCTAACTCATCTAGTTCTTTGTGGCATACATTTACTAAAATGGAACTTAAGGCATTTAATTTTTCTTTATGAAAGCCAGGTTGAATCAAACGTCTTTGTTTTAACCAATAGGCTCCTTTTGACGTTAGTAATCCCTGCCCAAGATATTTAGCTAATAAGTCTGTTTGAATTTCAGACTTAGTATACTTCTTATTCTTTGTTTGTAAAACATGTTTAATCAAATTAGGATCAGAACTGATTAGTGCTTTTTTTATACCGCCCAAATAAGCCCAATAGGTTTTACCATATTGCTTTTGATAATCCATTAAAATTGGAATAGGCGTATGTGCAAACTTGAAAGCACCAAGTAAGGACCTAAATCTGGGAACCGATGGATTAGGCTTCATTTTTCAGTTGATATTTCTTTTGATAAGTTTTCCATCTTAAAAGGATGTTTCTTCTAATATTTAAATAAAACAAATTATAATCATACACATGGAAATTCCCGAAAGGGATAACTCCAATCCGCCAGATGGATGCTTTTGGTTTTGAAATATAAAGTATTCCATCTTCTTTCAAATGAGCAGAAACAAGGCCTGGTATGGGTTTACTCAGTGAAGAGATTTTTATCCCAATAGCTTTGTTTCCGGATACATCATTCCACTCTAAATTTTTATCTCTACTGTACTCAATAATAATGGCGCCCAAATTTTCATCAGATGGACACTTAGTAATTTCGCAATCAAAACTCAACGGATTTATACCAAAAGTCTTATATCCGATTCTTTTTTTCCATGAAGATGTCCCATCCTTTTCCGAAGCCCAAGTCAAGGAATTGTCAATCTGAGAAATTATACTAGCACCAGTTTGAAATGTATCCCAGGATAAAATACAATGTAAGTCCTCTGGTTTTCTTCCTTTTTTTATTTGCTTAAATTTTCTTTCAAATTTATGAATAGGAATTTTATAACCCGGTAAATAGGCGGCTATTAATTTATCAAACAATGGGCTTCCTTCTACGCATTCTTCCAGCAAGCGCATTCCTAATAAAGATCCTTGACTATGTCCTGCTAAAAAAAAAGGTTTATCTTTATTTTCTTGTTCAATAAAATGAGTGAAAGCCTCTTTAACATCTTGATAGGCCAATTCTAATGCTTGTTTTGCATTTTCTCCACCAGCAATAAATGAATAAAAAGTAGCCTGTCTATATCGAGGAACATAGGTTTCACAAGACTGATTAAATATGGACACCTGGGCTGGCAATACTACTTCTTCCAATAGTTCATTGGCTTGAGCGTGATTGATATCAGCATTCCAATTTTCCTTTCCAAAATATGTTGTAGGATGGATAAAAAAAAGATTTGCTTTTTGATTTACTTTGTCTTCTAAAACTCCTTGAGGAATTAGGTCCGCTTTATCATCTAAGTCAGGATGTGAAGCCCAATATTTGAGTTGCCTATAGTCGGGTTTTAAGGGGATGAGATCTATAGAAAAATTTCTTTCAGGCTTTATACCTCGCCACAGCTTAAGCAAGTTTTCCAGATTTTTTTTTATCCCTGAAATATTTCGAATGATTCTCATTAATTGCTATGCTCTACAATTTTTGATATGATGGTATTAGCAATAGATTGAGGAATGGTAGAAGGCTTTCTTGTAATGAGATCAAGATGAACTCCAACCACAGTCATTTCAGCAGCAATTTGCCCTGTTTGGGAATTAATCATACAGTGATAAAATTTTATAAAACTCTTTTTTATTTCTAAAACTTTTGATTGAACTACAACCAAATCACCTGGCAACAATTCGTTAATGTATTTAATATGTTGCTCAACAGAGACCACCGATTTATTGTTTGATCTTAGGTAAGAGGGTGTCAAACCAACCTTTGCCATCAATTGCCAAGATGCCTCATCAAATTTAGCCACGTAATACCTTACATTCATATGGCCTACCTCATCGCATTCCCAAGAAAAGACTGATCCTCTATAAGTTTCTTCCATAATCTAAATTTTTTACTTTTTTCTAATATAGGTTGTTCCTGGTGGCAATCGCAATATCATATCCTGTCCTTTCATATAGGTAATTTTTGAACCACCTTCTTTTAAGGGATTAAGAATACTTATACTTTTATTAGGATCTTGAAACTTGCCTTCCTTTCCTATTTTCCATGTCTCCGTATCATAATCATACTTATCTTCCCCTGACAATCTTATGCCAACAAAGTTTCCACCTTTTCTTTTAATTTCCCAACTACATTCAGGATTTCTCTTTTCAATCCAAATGCCTTCAAAAACTTCTGGCTCTGAGGGAGTACAACTAAAAAAGACAAAACTCAATCCTAAAAAAAAGCATAATATAAATTCTATTCTTTTCATATTTATAATTTGAACTTAAATATAAGATTTATATCCATACTTAGCCTAGCTGATTTGCTCTCTTGGTAGTTTTAGCAAGAAAGTACTTCCAACTTCAATTTCACTTTTTACTTCTAGATGTCCTCTTGCTAATTTTATCATTTGAATGGATAGTTGCAAGCCCAATTTAGCTGAATTTTTATTAAATGTAGTATTAGGATTGTTCTGCTTGATTGAATTAACTTCTTCCTCCGTCATCCCTTTTCCATTGTCTTTTATACTTATCACCTCAAAAAGATCTTCTGTTCTAGAACTAATTTCTATAATTCCATTATCGTTACTATACTTAATTGCATTGTCTATCAAATTTCTTAAAATGGTAGAAGCCATATTTCGATCCATAAAAATCATACTATCCTTATTCAAGTTCATTTTAACTTTCATACTTCTGGTTTCAAGCATTACTTTATAGATAGACAAAATCTCATCAATTAGTTCTTTAACAATTAATTTTTCTTTATTAATTGGCAAACCCTTCTGCTGAAGTACCGCCCAATTAAGAAGATTGTTTATTAGTTTTTCAAAACCAGATAAATTCTCTTCTATATAACTGCCTAGATTCACTAAATCATCATATCGCTCATTTTGGATCAAGTAGTTAAACTTTTTTGTTAATCCTCTTAAGGTTAAGGAGGGAGATCTTAAATCATGTGCTATAATTGCAAATAACCTGTCCTTGGTTCTATTTATTTCTGCCAGCTCATTTCTTTGCGAGTCAATTTCTTGGGTTCTTTGCTCAACTAAATTTTCCAGTTTTAACTTTTCTTTTCTAAGTCTTCTCAAGCGCCATTTAAAAAACAACCATACAATTAAGGCAATCGCAGATAACAAAAGGAGAATAAACATTGGTCTTAAATAAATGGGATTATGAACGATTATTGGAATTTTTATTGTGTTCTCACTTAGTTCTGAGGCTGCTCCGCTACCTCTAATCTGAAACTCATATTTCCCAGCAGGCAAACCTCCTATCCTATGTTCATTATTTTTAGATCTTGTCCAATTATCTTCTAGACCAAACAATCTAGTTTCAAAAAAATTATCTCGAGTACCAAAATGATTCCCTAAATTAAAAGACAATGAATAAATGCTGTTATCTGGATAAATATCTATTTTCCCTTCTTTCTTAAATTCTTTAATATAATTTTCATACAAACCCTTTTTATTCAGGCTTTTAATTTCAACTAAACCTATTCTAATAGGGTAAGAAACATTTGTAGTATCTTCAAAATCATCTGGATCAAAAGTTACAAGACCTGAAATAGAACCAAAGTAAAAATTTCCATCCTCATCCTTATAATGGGAAGTATGATTAAATTCACTATTTGGCAGCCCATCTCGTTTGTAAAAACTCTCAATTTGTTCTGTTTCTTTATTAAATTTATTTAAACCATTATTTGTAGTTATCCATAAATTATTGTGTTTGTCCGGATAAATAACATGAGCAGTTTGATTTGA